>JAOACW010000009.1 GCA_026417625.1 Syntrophales bacterium
ATGTTGGAAAGCTCTGGGATATCGGAGATTGATCTAAAACGCTTCAAGGAAAACCTTCCCCGCTATGCCTTCTATGACGATTTAGTCGAATTAGGGAAAAAAAGTGGGAGATGTGTAGACAATCTCCTTTTAGAAGGAGAATACAGAGAGGTACTAAAGCTTATACTATCCGAAAACGGTCTAAATTATGGAAATCTGCCAAAAGCGCTTTTAAAGTTTCATAGGTACAGAAACGGCACACGAACGGCTCTTGAGGAGCAAATTGTAGAGGCAGCTCAATACGTCCGGGACAAACACAATATTTGCCTCATACACTTTACCGTATCTGAAAATCATCTTTGTTTGGTAAAAGACTACGTCGAAAATCTCCGTCCGAGATTTGAAAAGTTTCTAGACTGTATATTGGAGATAAGTTTATCAACACAAAGCAAACGAACGGATACTATAACCCTCACACTGGACAATAAACCATACGTACTACCTAATGGGTTTTTATTTTTTCGCCCTGGAGGTCACGGGGCTTTATTCCACAATCTCTGCGAGATAAAAGGCGACATAATTTTCCTTAAAAATATTGATAACTGTTCCTGTGATCGAAACAGAGCGATCTACGTCCATTACAAAAAAATTCTTGGTGGCTACCTATTGCATCTGCAATACAAAATTTTCTCGTTAATAGAAGTTCTAAATGAGGGTCATCCCGACGAAAGTGAGTTGTCACTGATGGAAGAGTTTTGCAAAAATAAGCTGTTTATAAATTTAGAAAGAACTTCCGATTTTAGAACGCGAAAAGAACAGTTGCTAAACATCTTAAATCGACCTTTGCGCGTTTGCGGAGTAGTCAGAAATGAGGGGGAACCTGGAGGTGGACCTTTTTGGGTCAAGCATAGTGACGGTAGATCTTACCCGCAGATTGTTGAGGAATCCCAGGTAGATTTCCAAAATATATCGCAGAGAGATATCTGGCAATCAGCAACACATTTTAATCCAGTGGACATAGTCTGTGGTGTTAAAGATCACAAGGGCAGGAATTTCGACCTGAGGAGATTTTCTGATCCAGAGACCTACACGGTATCAATTAAGTCGGAAAGAGGTCAGGAAATCAAAGCCCTGGAGTACCCAGGATTGTGGAACGGAAGCATGGCTTTCTGGAACACCGTTTTTGTGGAAGCTCCCATTGATACCTTTAATCCCGTTAAAGTCGTCGATGACCTTCTGAGATTTTCACATCAAGCTTGTGAACTTTAGAACACTTCCGCGAAAAATTTCTATGAACTTAAAAAGCTCACATTTATTTGATATTGACCTAAATATTTTCTTGACTTTGTCAAGATTCAGAGCTATGAAAGCTGAAAACCGCTTGGGTAGTACATTTCAGGTTCTTGATCATGATAGAATCGGTCTTTAAAAAATCTGCCTAAAATACAATGTGGAATCTGCTCTAAGGGGTGGAAAGCCGTGACAAACGGTATCAAATCAACAAAAACGGAGGGATAAGAAATGAACAAAGGAGATTTGGTGAATGAATTAGTGTCAGTAGTGGGAAAGAAAAAAGTAGCAGAGGCAGCTGTAAATTGTATTTTGGACACTATCACAGAAGCTCTCAAGAAAGGAGAATCTGTAACGCTCGTTGGTTTTGGTACGTTCAAGGTTGCAAAAAGAGCTGCCAGAACGGGCAGAAATCCCCAAACAGGAAAGCCTTTAAAAATTAAAGCTAAAAAGGTTCCAAAATTCGTACCCGGCAAAAACCTGAAAGAAGCGGTGGCGAAGTAGAAACCAATTATTTATTGTATTTTTCTAGCCCCCCAATCATTCTATAATTGATTGGGGGGTTTTTTAAAAAGCTTGACAAATTTTTTACTCTCTGCTAGAGGGATCACGCCGCTTGGATCCGTTAAGCGGACTGAGACGGAGGAAAAAAGACTTTGAGCAGAAAGCAAATCATTGTACGTCATAGAAAACCCATCCCGAAGGGAGGGGTTTTTTTTTGAGGAGGGGATATGAAGGTATTCACTAAAGTTAGAGAAATGCAAGCTTTCTCAGAATCTCTGAGGAAGGAGGGAAAGATCATCGCCTTTGTTCCCACCATGGGTTACTTCCATGAGGGGCATTTGAACCTCATGCGCGAGGGCCGGAAGCGGGGTGATTGTTTAGTGGTAAGCATTTATGTGAACCCCACTCAATTTGGTCCCAATGAAGATTTGAACCGGTATCCTCGTGATTTTGAAAGAGATTCAAGGTTAGCACGTGATGTGGGAGTTGATGTGATATTTTATCCTCCCGACGAAGAAATGTATCCGCCCAACTACCAGACTTATGTTAATGTTGAGAAGGTCACTCAGAACCTATGCGGTATTTCAAGACCTGGTCATTTCCGAGGTGTAACGACTGTGTGTTGCAAACTTTTCAACATAGTGAAACCCCACGTTACAATCTTTGGAAAAAAGGATTTTCAGCAGCTGGTGACCATAAAGAGAATGGTGGCTGATTTGAATATCGATCTGGAAGTTGTAGCTATGCCCACAACGAGAGAACCCGACGGTCTTGCCATGAGTTCTCGTAACGTTTATTTGAGCCCTGGGGAAAGAGTCTCAGCTTTAAGTCTCAGCAAATCCCTAAAGCTGGCAAAGGATATGTATGAACAAGGGGAAAGAGATGCGGGAAGTATCATTAGCGAAGTTAGGCGTTTCATAGAATCCCACCCATATACGAAAATTGATTACGTTAAGATTTGCGACACTGCAACACTAGAGGATGTTCAAAAGATAGAAGGGGAGTGTGTTATTGCCCTCGCCGTATTTGTTGGATCGGCGAGACTCATTGACAATTACGTTTTTGGAGAAGAACTCCATATTTAAGGGTGACCGCCATGCAAAGATTCATGTTAAAATCAAAATTGCACCGTGCCAGGGTTACCGATGCCGACTTACACTATGAGGGAAGCATAACCATTGATGAGCTACTCATGGAAGCCGCAAACATACTGCCTTATGAAAAAGTGGCAGTGTATAACGTGACCAATGGGGAACGTTTTTCAACGTATGCTATAAAAGGAGAGCGAGGGTCAGGAGTCATTTGTATGAATGGTGCCGCAGCACATAAAGCTTCTAAAGGTCACATAGTGATAATCGCAACTTATGTGTTGGTTGATGAGAAGGACGCTGTTAACTGGATGCCAACATGCATACTCCTCGATGAAAACAACAGGATAAAATCCTGATACTAAAATCCCAGTTGGTTTGACAGAATTTTGAAAAAAAAGATCCGTCAAATATTTATTACCGGTTTAGTTGTAACTATCCCTATAGGATTCACGTTGTATGTCTTCTTCTTCCTCATAGGGATAATGGACAATGTACTCAGCGTGATTCCAGAGAAGTACCGCCCAGATATTCTTTTTGGATTTCACATTCCTGGACTGGGAGTCTTGGCAACAATAACGATTGTTTTTCTCTCTGGATTGTTAGCGAAAAGTTACATCGGTGACAGAATCGTTCGATTTGGGGAATACCTCTTTAACAATATACCAGTGGTGAGGAGTGTTTATGTAGGCACAAAAAGGGTGGTTGACAGTGTTCTTATAAGCAATCGCCAAAATTTTAAAAAAGTAGTTCTCATTGAATTTCCCCGTCCTGGTGTATACGCTGTAGCTCTAGTTATGGGAGATGCCCCAAAACAGGTAGTTGAATCCCTGGGTAAGCCTTCAGTGAGTGTTTTCGTCCCCACAACGCCAAATCCCACCTCAGGTTATCTCGTGATTGTCCCCGTAGACGAATTAAAAGAAATCGATATGGGTATCGAGGATGCTATAACTTTCATTATTTCATGCGGTATTGTATTTCCAACCGAAAAAAAGCCAGAACTGACATCACCACGTTTCACAGTATAAATTTCTCCCCGATTGTGTTGTAATGCTTTAACCAGGTGTGTTATGTTCGAATAAACCTAAGTAAAAAGGAGAGGAAAGATGGCCTATTTGAAGATAGATCCAAGCCTACAATACAAAGTTGCCGATATATCCCTTGCTTCGTGGGGAAGAGAGGAGATGAAATTGGCTGAGAACGAAATGCCGGGACTTATGGCCATAAGGAAAAAGTATGGTCCCAAAAAGCCTTTAAAAGGAAAAAAAATTATGGGCAGTCTGCACATGACAATACAAACGGCCATGCTGATAGAAACGCTTAAAGAACTGGGTGCAGACATTCGTTGGGCATCCTGCAATATATTTTCCACACAGGATCATGCAGCAGCGGCGATAGCTAAAGCTGACTCCGCAGCAGTTTTTGCCTGGAAAGGGGAGTCAATCGAGGAATACTGGTGGTGTACAGAACAAGCCCTGACGTGGCCTGATGGGTCAGGGCCTGATCTCATTGTTGATGATGGTGGAGATGCAACTTTATTTATACATCTTGGGGTTAAAGTGGAAAAAGACCCCTCGATTCTCGATCAAGATCCGGAAAATAAAGATCTGCGAGCACTCATGGAACGCCTAAGGGTCAGTTATGAAATGGACAAAACCCGGTGGCAAAGGATAGCATCAAAGGTACTAGGGGTATCAGAAGAAACTACCACAGGTGTGAACCGACTTTACAGACTGGCAAAAAAAGGAGAGCTTCTTTTTCCCGCTATAAATGTTAATGATTCAGTAACTAAATCAAAATTCGACAATCTATATGGGTGCAGAGAATCCTTGGCAGACGGTATAAAAAGGGCAACAGACATTATGATCGCAGGAAAAACAGTGGTTGTCTGCGGCTATGGGGATGTGGGTAAGGGATGTGCACAATCCATGCGGAGTCTGGGGGCCAGAGTAATAGTCACTGAGGTGGATCCAATCTGTGCCTTACAAGCAGCTATGGAGGGCTACGAAGTGCGGACACTAGATGAAATAGTTTCCAAAGCGGATATTTTTGTAACGGCAACAGGTTGTTGTAACGTGATCACAGGCCGCCACATGGAAAGGATGAAGAACGAAGCGATAGTCTGCAATATAGGTCATTTCGACAGTGAAATTGAGATGAGCTACCTGGAGAACAATCCCAAATGTAAAAAAACAACTATCAAACCACAGGTTGATAGGTGGACTCTAGAATCGGGACATTCGATAATAGTCCTTGCGGAAGGTAGACTTGTAAATCTAGGATGTGCAACGGGACACCCCAGCTTTGTTATGAGTGCAAGCTTTACTAACCAATGTTTAGCTCAGATGGAACTGGCAAAAGGTAAATACAAACCGGGCGTTTATCGATTGCCTCGCCATCTCGATGAGGAAGTGGCCAGATTACATCTGAAGCGTCTCGGTGTTAAGTTAACAAAGTTAACAAAAGAACAGGCTAAATACCTTGGTGTCCCCGTGAAGGGGCCCTTCAAACCCGAGCATTATCGATACTGAGGTTTAAGCAGACTACGTATGTACCCTTCTAAGCACTAGATAGGCAACGACAACGAATATGAAGTCCGCTGCCCACGCTGCTGGGATTGGTGGTAATACTCCAGCCCTACCTAGCGAGAGAGAGAAAGCGTGAACAAGCCAGTAGGAAAAACCTATGAGTACTCCAGCACCTATGCTCTGCGTTAAAGTTACGCCTTTTTCTTTCCGGAGTGAAAAACCGATCCCCAACAACACGAATATAATACATATGACATTCATGGCAACTTTGCTGTGCAGATCGGCAATGTAACGTGTGGTATCATATCCCTCACGGTTCAGTTTTTTTACATAGGAAAATAGTTCAAAGAAACCCATTTTTTCAGCGTCTTTCTGAAGATGTTTGAAATCTTCGGGTTTCTCAGGAATTTCTATCGCAACTTTCTCCTTGAACTCCAGCTCTGGATAGTTTCCATCCGTAAACGTTATGACAAAAACGTTATAAAATTCCCACTTGCCATTATTCCAAACGGCCTTTTCCGCATCAATTCGTTTTACTAACTCGAAGTTTTTATCAAAAAAGTTCAGAGTTACACCTCTTATGGTGTTAGACTGCTCGTCAAAAATGTGAAAATTGTATATACCCTCCGCTCCCCGATACCATATCTGATTTTGTTTAAAAGATCCGGATCTTTTTCTTTTCTGAACTTCTACAAGGCGGATGTATTCTGCCTTTTCTAAACATTTAGGCACAATTAATTCACTGAAGAAGAAAAGTGCAGGTGTCATAATCATAACAGCCAGAATCACAGGTAATGCTACGCTATAGATGCTTATTCCGTTAGCCTTAAAGGCAACAATCTCATTGTACCTGGATAAGCTGCCGAAAGTCACGAGTGTCGCCAGAAGAATAGCGGCTGGAACCATCTGAGTGGTAATTACAGGAATCATGTGTAAGAAGAACCGTAGCACCTGAGAATAAGATGCGTGATTGCTTATAAACATACGAAGTTTACCAAAGAAGTCCACTATCAAATAAACTGAAATCAGTGACACGAGAATAAGAATCAAACTTGAGAGGAATACACTGAGAATATAACGATTAATGATGCGAAAGAGTTTCATTTTTGCTTGAAATACGAAATCATACCCTTTTCACCCACGGCCTGTACAAAAAGGTAAATAGAAATAACACCGAAGACTATATTGGGTATCCAAACACCTAAGATGGTAATTATTCTTCCTGTTTCTGCCAAGGCCTCCCCCCCTAAACGCAGCAAATAATATGCAAGAACAATTAATAATCCCATTACGAACCCCCGTGAACGACCCGTCCTATGTTTCTTAATACCAAGGGGTACAGCTATAAAAGCAAATATAAGACAGGATGTGGGAATCGATAATTTTTTATAAATTTCAATCTCCAATTCCCTCCTTTCCCGTTCATTTAAACCACCGCTCTGTAACTTCTTTTTCAACTCAGAGACACTCATTTCGGACGTTGTCTTCTTTCTATCTTTCTTTTCCGCAGCTTCTGGCGAACTCAGTTCGAGCTTAACATCGTAAATGGAAAAATCGATCCTTCGATATCTTTTAGAAGCCTTCTCTAAGGAGTGAACACTACCATCTCGAAGTCTCAGTATTACTGCGAGAGTCTCTTTATCCGTTATCACATAGGCTCGTTGGGAAACAATTGTGCTCGTAACATTAGAGAGCCTGCTATCACAGATAAACACCCGTTCCATATACGATCCCCGCGTCGGAACATAATCCGCATATATGAGAAGTCCGTGAAAATCATCGTTGAATACCTTCTCCTTGATTCCAATATTGGCTTTCTGGCGAGCAACGTTAAACATCAAATTCTTAGCCGCATGATTCCCAGCTGGAACAAGGTAATAACTCAAAAATAGACAAAAGATAAATGCTATAAATCCAAAAACAAAAATTGGTGCTGCAAGGCGTAGTAAACTAACACCTGATGCTTTTAAAGCTGTTATTTCATTGTCGCTGGCCATGCGGCCGAGAGACATCATAGTGCTTACAAGAAGTGAGATGGGAATGGTGAACAAAAGAAGAGCAGGTAAGATATAAAACACAAACAGTGCAACATGAAGGACATTAACCCCTTTGTTAATCATAAGATCCATGAGTTGCAGAATCTTACCCATAAGGAGCACAAACGTTAAAATGAAAAGAACAATCATAAAGGGTAGAGCTATCTCCCGAAATATGTATACGTCTATGATTTTCTTCATCGATCAGAAAATCCTTCTCTCTAGGCTGGCTTCGAGCGTGATTTTAGCAGCAATCTCTTCGACCGACATAGTGGTTATATTTAAAAAAGGTATTTTTTCAGCCAGAAATAAAGATTCTGCAGCTCTAACCTCTGCTTGACACTGTAACAGGGAAGCGTAACGACTTCCTGGGCGTCGCTGTTCCCTAATCTTATGAAGTCTTTCAGGATGAATAGTGAGTCCGAAGAGCTTTCTCCTGAAGGGGATTAAGACCTTTGGTAATCCCCTTCCCGGTTTCAGAAGATCATCTTCCGTTAAAGGAAAATTAGCAGCGTATATGCCAAACTGAAGTCCTAAATAAAGGCATGTAGGTGTTTTTCCCGCTCTTGACACACCAATGATTACAATGTCCGCTCTGTTATAATCTCTGGTAGATTTTCCATCATCAGTGTTCAATGCGAAATTAACAGCATCGATGCGAACGTCGTAATTATCAAGATTCAAAAGACTATGAAATTTTCCCACAACTTGAGAAGATTTTTCACTAAACTCCTGTTCTAAAGGTGATATGAATACATCAAAAAGATCATAGACTTTTGCCTTGCTTTGCTTGATAATTTCCCTTATCTCTGGAGAAATTAGAGTACTGAATACAATAGGTGTCGATTGGGTCCTATCGGCCTCCTGGTTTATCCGCACCACCGTAATTTTTGCTTTTTCCACTGTATCTACAAAGGGAATGGTATAATAATCAAATTGGATATGATTAAACTGCGTTAAAAGACTATGTCCCAGTGTTTCCGCCGTTATGGCTGTACCATCAGAAATAAAGAAAATGGATCTCCTTGCCACAGCCATCTTCAAATATAGGGAAATATGTGTTGCACGACCATGTGAAAATTACGCTGGACCGCTTGTCTGCCAATGATGATACCCATGTGTCCTGGTAACAGATAATCTATATCCAGTGCTGCCAAGCGAAGAATGCTTTTTTTCAGCAGACTCCCATTTCCGCCAGGGAAGTCAGTTCGGCCAACACTCTGATCGAAAATAACATCCCCCGAGAAAAGAGCTTTTCTATTGAGATCGTAGATCGCAATTGAACCGGGGGAGTGACCGGGAAGATGGAGAATTTCAAAGCGCTCGCTCCCGAGCAGTAGTTCTCCTTCTTGAAGAAGTATATCAATCTTCGATTCGGGAGCATCTAGACCAAATAAATGATAGAGTTGACCTCCTACACCTTTCAAGAAATTAACCTCATCTATATGCAATCCCACCACTGTGTTCTTATCATAAAAAAACACAGAACCTTCAAAATGGTCAGGATGGGAATGGGTATTTATGACACAACGGATATTCTCGGTATCGATACCATCGGCCGCCATCCTTTTCAGAAGCTGAGGCACGTATTTCAAAAGACCTGGATCAATTAAGACTCGGGCATCTCCTCCTACATAATATGAATTACAGTTGTTTTCAAAGTAATCTGTCCACTCGTAAACATAAATATCGTTGTCAATTTTCATATTCTAAACCCCTTTTTTTTAATTTATATAAAAACACAATAATTTTTACGGGTAAGTCTTTTAACGCAAAACGTCCAAAATAGCAAAACAATCATTCAAAAGTTGTTATCCGCTTTACTTAGGGTGGGAAGATTGGCATCTTTGGGAGATAAAATCGGATTTTCAATGGGCCACTCAACAGCTATGTCTGGATCGTTCCAGATAATACCCCGATCACTCGGGGGATGGTACTCTTTGGTTACCTTGTAACCTACAAGTGCGTATTCACTCAGAACGCAGAATCCGTGAGCAAAACCTTCGGGGATATATACCATGAGTCCACTGTTTCCCGATAGGTGGATTCCTACCCATTTTCCGTAGGTTGGGGAACCTCTTCTTATATCCACAGCAACATCGAATATTTCACCTACATAGACCATCACCAGTTTACCCTGTGAATAGGGGCTTTTCTGATAGTGTAAACCACGAAGGGTGTTTCTTACCGAGTACGACAAGTTATCCTGCACAAAAGGACCTGGTATGTTATGCGATAAAAATTCCGACAATTTGTAGCTCTCCATAAAGAACCCACGCTCGTCGGTAAACTTCACCGCCTCTATAAGCACAACATCGGGTATCTCAAGTTGATGAAAGTTGAATGGCATATTGCTTATGCTTGTATAACACATTATTCAATATTATGCATTCCCGAAAATTTGAAAAGGTAATGTGAAGAGGTGAATTGATGGATCAAAAAAAGAAAACCATCAAAGGCGAGATCAATGCCGTTGATTTCTTCTGCGGAATAGGTGGTTTCAGCATCGCGGTAAGAGGGACAAATGTACGCATTGTAGCAGCTATTGACCAGAGCCATGTAGCTCTCGATGTGTACCGTCTAAATTTCCCGAATCACGTGATTTACCAATGGAATTTGGAAACGGTAAAGGCTGAAAAAATAGCTAAACTTGGAGCTTCAATGTGGTGGCTATCTCCGCCCTGCCAACCTTACACGGTTCGTGGGCGGGGTAGAGATGTAAACGATCCCCGAGCTCGAAGTTTGCTGCGCATATTGGAAATCGTCGATCAAATGGAACCAGCTCTACGTCCTGTATACTTTGCTCTAGAAAATGTAGAAGGATTTGCTAGTTCACGAATGCATGAGGTTTTACTGGATGTTTTCAACCGCCGGGGATATCGTTATTGTGAATATCTTTTGTGTCCCACCCATCTGGGAATACCTATGCGCAGACCACGGTACTACTTTGTTGCATCCCAAAAAGAACTAAATTCCTTGAATCTTGAACACTACACTAACAAGAAACCTCTCATTAACTTCATTAATGGAAGTCCTTCTTCCTATGAGGACTCATTGATTCTCGGAAAAGATATAATAGAGCGCTTCGGTAAAGGCTTTCATGTCGTTTCTCCACTCGATCCCGACGCCTATGTTACGTGCTTTACGGGAGGGTACGGTAAATCCCTAATGCATTCAGGATCATACTTGAAATGTCCCCATGGCATCCGGCGATTTTCACCCGATGAAATTGCCCGTTTAATGGGTTTCCCACCTGATTTCCGCTTTCCAGAAGGCATGACTACCCGAGTTAAATGGCGTCTCTTGGGTAACAGCCTTTCCATCGATGCAGTTCGGAAGGTACTGGAGACGTTTCCTGCAATACAATGGGATGAGGTTTACTGAACAAAGTCAACTGCTATTACAGCTTCCGCCATCTCGAGTACCTTCATGAGAACTGGGATATGGTCCGGATGATTCTGATAACGTTTCAAGGCCTCCGTATCGTCAAATCGGGCCACAAGTGCAAAATCATATGACCTTTCAGTACGCAAGATATCCCGTCCAAATTCGTATCCCTTTATTTCTGCAATTCTTTGAGGAAGAGTGTTGAGAGCCTGTTCCAATATCTCGATTTCCTCGTCCGTTGTTTCCTTCTTGAATTTTATTAGAACCACGTGAATCAACATACAAACATCTCCTCATTTTTATTTTTTGTAACTTTTTTACCCCATAAGGGACATATCTCTGACGAACCGGGTACAAAGCTACGACACCTATTGGGTCGCGTAGTATATATAGTGCATGTTGCATATCCACCTTCGAAGGAGAGAAAAGGACAACCATAGAGGTATTGACCATTAGTATCATTAACGAAGTGGTCGCCTGCCCAAATAACATGTTCTAGTTTTTCCAGTATATCCCCTCTCTGCTCTTTTTTCCATCTCTCGATATCCTCTTCCTTTACGTACAGCTGAAGGTGAGCTAAACAACATTTGCCGCAACGCAAACAGGATTTCTTTTGCTTCTTCGAAAAACTCCTTTTCCCTTCTCTTAAACTAGGGCGATAAAGCAGAAGATATTCGTACTTGAAAAGATCCTCAATAAAGTAATGTAGGATCTCACTTTCGTCGCATTCAGTAAGAGATTCAAATAAAAGACGTTTTACTTCAGTCCAGTTTAAAGGAATAAAATCTGCAGCAGGACCACGCATCATTTCATATCCCCAGAAATTTCCCACATTTTCCAGGTGCGAGAACTTTACAGTATACTCACAGTGACCCTTAAGAGAAATTCTTTCAGGAAAACCCGATGAGGAGAAGTGGATAATCGATTCCAAGTTTGGCGGAACAAAAGATTCACAACTGTGTTCGCATATGAAAATGTAAGGCACATTTGAACTACAGATTTTTTCAAGAATTTCAATTGCACCGATATTGAAATTAAAGTATCCCCCAAGGGGAGTATCAAGGTGGTACTTATCCCTCAAAAAGGAAAACCTCCGCCATAAAGGGTCATTCTTTTCCTCCACCGTCAATAGTTCATCCGCTGGAATATCAACTAGGGTTGGGAGATCACCAAGGATCTCATTCATAACTACAAGGTCAGCTCCTTGGAACACATTCCCGTCAAGCTCAAGAACATCGGTTTCTAAAAATTCCACGTTTTTCCCGCTTAATATCCCCCTCTGTTTCTCTAGCAGGAAAGGTGATATTTCCACCATGTAAGCCTGCCCGTCTGGATTAAGTTCCAGAATATCCCGCATTAGATAGCCATATCCTCCTCCAATTTCTACGAACCGACAGGGCATAGGCTCAGGCAAAACACGACTCAAAAAAAAATACAAAAGCTCCCCGTATGACGCGTTTCTTTTCAGTATACGACGGCAAGGGCTACTCTTTTCGTCAAGAATATTGCAGAGTGTTAGTTCCCACCCTAGAGATTGGAGCTCAAACCTGTGGTAATCCTGAGTAAGATTTAGCTTCATAAGTCATATTCATGCAGATAAACCTCCAACTGTCAAGTAGTAGAAAAAAGACTACAGATTGGGCAGTCCACAAAACGTACCTAAAAATGTTTGACTTTTTACCAAAAAAGTGATTATTATATAAAAATTCTAAAATGCTAGTCTTTTGTTTGGGTATTCTTTCGGCAGTTCCGCCGAGGAAATTCCCCAATTAAGAAAGGAATACGGGGCATTGAATTGAAACAAAACCATGATACATCTATGGAGGTCGATTTAAACAGCAATGTTGGTTAGGGACACAAAAAAAATACGTAACATAGGCATAAGCGCACATATAGATTCAGGAAAAACGACTCTTACTGAAAGAATACTTTATTACACCAAACGCATACACACCATCCATGAGGTGAAGGGAAAAGACGGCGTTGGTGCCACTATGGATACTCTCGATCTTGAGAAAGAGAGAGGTATTACGATAACTGCAGCAGCTACCTATTGTGAATGGAAAGGTCACGAAATAAATATAATTGACACGCCTGGTCACGTGGATTTCACAATAGAGGTAGAAAGGTCTCTCCGTGTTCTTGATGGTGCTATACTGATTTTGTGTGCTGTAGCAGGAGTGCAATCGCAGTCCATTACTGTGGACGCACAAATGAAGAGATACAATGTTCCCTGTATTGCTTTCATTAATAAGTGTGATCGTGCAGGTGCAAACCCGTTCCGTGTGGTGGAACAGATGAGTTCAAAATTGGGACATAATCCTGTAGTATTACAGATTCCCATAGGGCTTGAGGCAAATTTTCATGGGGTAGTCGACCTCATCAACATGGAAGCCGTATACTTCGATGGTGTAAACGGCGAGATTGTGAGAAGGGAAGAGATACCCCCACAACTCTACGAAGAAGCATGCAAAAGAAGGGAAGAACTCATAGATAAATCATCAATTTTTTCCGATGAACTAACTGAAGCAGTTCTTGAAGATAAAAACATATCCTCAGATCTTATCTGGAGAGCTCTAAGAAAGGGTGTCCTTTCCAGAGAGATAACGCCTGTACTAATGGGTTCTGCATACAGAAATAAAGGTGTTCAACCATTACTTGACGCGATTACAGAGTTTTTACCATGTCCGTCTGATGTGAAAAATACAGCCCTCAATCTTGATCACGGAGAAACACCTGTAGTTTTGACTAACAACCCGGATGACCCTGTTGTGGCCTTTGCATTCAAAATCGAAGATGGACCTTATGGACAGCTTACCTACATTAGGGTTTATCAGGGAACGATAAGTCGGGGTTCTACTCTACTCAATGTTCGTACTGGTAAAAAGTTCAAAGTAGGGCGCGTTGTGCGGATGCATGCTGATCAGATGGAGGATATCGAATCCATACCTGCAGGATACATCGGAGCTCTCTTTGGTATCGATTGTTCATCAGGAGACACTTTTGTTACCCCTGGCCTTAACGTAGCTATGACCTCCATATTTGTTCCCAAACCTGTGATATCCTTGGCTATCACTCCCAAGGATAGTAAATCACAAATTGGAATGTCTAAAGCGCTGGCGCGATTCACAAAAGAGGATCCCACTTTTAATACATACGTCGATGAGGAAACGGGTGAGACTATCATTGAGGGGATGGGAGAGTTACATCTGGAGATTTATCTGGAACGTATGAGAAGAGAATACAATGCTATGGTTGAAGCTGGAAATCCAAGGGTTGCTTACAGAGAGACAATAACACAGAGAGCAGATTTTAACTACACACATAAGAAACAAACAGGGGGGGCTGGACAGTATGCACGCGTCGCTGGTTACATTGAACCACTGATGGATGGAGAATTCGTTTTTGAAAACAGGATTACAGGAGGTGTTATCCCCTCTCAGTTTATCCCTGCTTGCGAAAAAGGATTCCGTTCCTGCCTCGAGAAGGGACCAAAACTAGGATTCAGAGTAACGGGTGTTAAAGTTGTTCTCAACGATGGCGCTTTTCATCCCGTTGACTCCTCAGATATTGCATTCCAAACCGCGGCGAGGGCCGCCTTTAAGGAGGCATTTTTGAAAGCCAAACCCGTCATCCATGAACCCATTATGAAAGTCGTGGTGGAAACCCCCACTGAGTTTCAGGGCTCTGTCATGGCGCTCATAAACCAGAGACGGGGTATGATCGTTGGTGCTCAGGATGAAGGTTTAATAAGCGTAATAGAGGCTCAGGTCCCCCTTGCAGAGATGTTTGGTTTTTCCACTGTTCTAAGATCTGCCACCCAAGGAAAAGCGCAGTTTACAATGGAATTTGCTCTATATAGGCAGGTTCCGCCAGCTATCGCAGTTAAAATTGAAGAAGAAGTTAACAAGAGAAGGAAAAATGCCGCTTAATGACGTCATGGGTGCCGTCTACGGTGATGTTATTGTCTATTTTCGCGAAAGGATCAAAAGAATGACAGGTGACAAGAAAAGTTTTTTGCAAGATTTAGCATTTTTTGACGAGCTCACAAGATGGGTCAGGATGGGTGGCGTCGTCGCCAGGCCTGGTGTGGGCAAAACGGCCTTGATGGTACAAATGGCTATCCGTTCTATGTTTAAAAAAGAACAAGTGCTTCATGTTAGTCTGCACGAACCTGTCAGTAAAGTTTCCGTGTGGTACGATGAACTTTTCTCCCGTTTGGCATCTGAACTAGAACCAGCAGAAAAGCAGGTGGTCTGGGAACGAATGTTGCCTTTTCGTATGATCATGTCCTTTCGCATTGAGGGTTTCAGAGTTCCCGTTTTTCAGGAGAGGCTCGAGGATCTTATTGTACAAAACGTCTTCAGACCCAGAGTGGTACTGTTTGACGGTATGCCGCCCGATCAGATAAGAAGAGAGATCATCTCGTCAATAAAAGCTATCGCAGAACGACACAGCTTTCAAGCTTGGCTTTCATTATCAGTTACAGAAAACAGGATAGAAACCTCAGATAATTTATCAGCACTCGAAAACACAAACGACCTTTTTGAAGCATTTCTCTTTCTCTCGCCAGTTGATGATGTGATTAAAATTACCCTGTGTAGAAACAAAGAATGGGAGGCGGAAACTCTACCGTTCATCCTCAACCCTACCTCTTTTCTTGTAGTTGAAAGGAAATAGATAACGATTAAGCTTTTCTACTTGAACCATTCCCTGAATGGTAAGCAGTATCAGCCCAATCACTATCAAGATCATACCTGAAAGCTCCGTTAAAGTAGGTCTTTCACCCAATTGAATAGCCGCCATCAACGTACCTAAAACCGGGGTTGCCAGTGTTCCGAGACTTGCCATCCCCGCTGGCAATTCTTGCAGAATGTAGAACCAGAGGGCAAGCGCCACTGCCTGACTGATCACAGCACTGTACACAAGACCCACAACAAAATACGGCGTCCAATGGATCTGTTCTCGCGAAATGAGAGCCGCCGTTAAGGCAAGGGGAATTGCACCAAATAACATCTGCCATGCCGTTAAGGATATCAATTCAAACTCGATATTTTTCCTTATTATCTTGGTATAAATCACACTAACCGCCCATGCAACACCAGCTAGCACAGGTGGGATGCCGTACAAAAGAGTTCTCAAATTCCACGGTTCAAGGGTAAGAACCAGCCCCAGGAAAGCGAGAGGTACAGCAATCCAGTGTAAACCGTAGAGCCGTTCGGAAAGAATAGGACGTGCCAAAATTAATACCCAAAAAGGCATAATGTAAACGAGGATTGCCGTTTTTCCTACCGCACCTAAATGTAAAGAAAGAGTTACAAGACCAATACACAAAGTCGTTGAAAAGAATCCTAAAATAAAAGTTTGAACCGGTGCCCTAGGCTTTAGTTTCGAACCCTTTAAGGCGAGGTAAACAAATAAAGACATAGCCCCAATGGTTGTGCGCAGAGCTGCAAACTCGAAAGGAGGACAGAAACGGAGACATTCCTTCATTACAAGCCAATTATAACCCCAGATGGCGGATAACAGAATAAGTGACCATACGGCTGGACTTAGATGTGCCATACCATTCAAAAAAATAAAGACCCTCAGGTTTTATCCTGAGGGTATTACGGGCACCACCTGTGCCGTCTTATCTTCGCTGGAGTCGCATCTACAAGTAGTTGGTCTACTTAGGGTGGCAATCACCACAAAGACCCTGTCGTTTGTTCTCTGTTCGATTCCAGCTGAACGATCCTAAACGAACACGGCAGAAACCCGCTTAGTTTTTCAATTACGCCATCGTACCAAAAAAGTCAAGCATTAACTCCCGCAACTTGCACAGCTTGAGCTGGAACAGCTACTACAACCCGAAACTGTTTTACCACCACCAGCAAAAACCGACATGAGTTTCTGAACCCTCTCAGAATCACAGTTAGGACATGCAATTCTAATAGCACAGTCAGATGTAAACACAATTTTCTCAAATTCTGTGCCACAATCTGGACAACGGAACTCATATATTGGCATTGAAACTACTCTCCTCTCACCGCTTTTTTAATTTTATTTAAGGTCTTGAATTTGGGGTTGTCAAGTCCTGTTTTTATTCACGTTGACAGGTAACGGCAAAGCTTCTATAAAATGGTTTGCTTTTGTCTATTTACGATTTATCAATTGGGGTTTAGGAGGAACAATGTCCATTTCAAGAAAAATAGAGGGTTTTATAGAGCAGGCATCTTTAATAAGAAAAATGTTCGAAGATGGTCTTGAGCTTAAAAAAAAATACGGGGAAGGGAATGTTTATGACTTCAGTCTTGGTAATCCAAATCTCCCACCGCCCCGTGAGTTTCAGGAATCACTCGAGCAGGTAGTTTCAGAGAACATACCGGGCAAGCATACATACATGCCCAACGCTGGCTATCCTGAGACCCGAGCTCGGGTAGCCGAAAACCTGTCCTCCGAATACGGCATCAAATTTGACTTCGAACACGTAATAATGACATGCGGCGCAGGTGGAGCTCTCAATGTAATTTTTAAAACGATTTTAGACCCCGAAGATGAGGTAATAACCCCAATCCCTTGTTTTGTTGAGTATTTTTTCTATGTGGATAATGCAGGAGGAAAAATCAAATTCGTACCAACGAAGGATGATTTTTCCCTAGATATAGAGACCATAGAAAAAGAAGTAACAGCAAAAACGAAAGCAATCTTAATCAATTCTCCAAATAATCCCACAGGAAAGGTTTACGATGCTAGTTCTTTGAGGGAACTCACCGACATGCTAAAGGAAAAGTCCCAAAAACTGGGGAAAATCATATATCTGATATCTGATGAGCCCTACAGGGAAATTGTGTATGGCGGGATAAAAGTTCCCAGTCTGTTTCAGATTTATCCCCACACCATTGTGGCTTCTTCATATTCAAAAAGTCTTTCGTTGGCGGGAGAACGGATCGGTTATATAGCTATCCATCCCGAAATAGCTGGTGTTCAAAAGCTCCTTGCTGGATTGGTTCTCTGCAACCGAATGCTGGGATTTGTAAATGCACCCGCACTTATGCAGCGTGTTATTGCAAGGATACCAGGAGCAAAGGTCGACATCAACGCATACAAGAGGAAAAGAGATCTTCTATGTGACGGTCTCAGTCGTGTGGGATACACGGTGCAGAAACCAGAGGGTGCCTTCTACCTCTTTCTCAAAACGCCCACATCAGACGATGATGCTTTCGCAAAATCTCTACAGAGAAGGAGAATACTTACTGTTCCCGGCCGAGCATTTATGAAATCAGGTTACATACGTATCGCTTACTGCGTGCCCGATGAAACCATTGAGCGATCCATAGAGGGTTTTGGTGAAACCCTTCGGGAATTTACTTCATAAGCGAAGGCAAGTACAAAGCAATTTGGGGGAAAGCGGTCAATAAGGCAGTTGCAAAAAGTAGGATGAGGAAAAAGGGTAGGGTTATCCTAGCAATGTGAAAGATATCGTCATTATTAAGACCGCTGATTACAAAGAGATTGAAACCAACAGGAGGTGTTATTTGGGCAAGTTCTATCATCAATACGAGGTAAATTCCAAACCATAGTGTGCTAAAGTTTATGGCCTCTATAATTGGTATGACCAATGGTGCAGTCATTACTATCATTGAAAATCCATCAATAAAACACCCTAGAATTACATAAAAGATGGTCAAAATGAAAATTAGCATGTAAGGAGAAAGGTCTAAAGAGAGCACGAATTGTGTAACGGAACGGGTTATTCCCAGAAATCCCAATGCTGTGGAGAGGTAAGCTGCACCTATTACAATAAGCATAATCATACACGTTGTTCTTATGGAGTGTATAAGACTCGACTTGAAAACATCCCAGGACAAACTTCTAGTTAAGTACGCAAACAATATCGATCCAGCAACACCTACTGCTCCGGCTTCCGTAGGGGTTGTCCAGCCCATGTATATGCTACCCAACACAAATAAAATGAGTACTAAAACAGGTGCAATATCGGGCAAAGCACGAACGCGATCGTTCCATGTGAAGTGTTCACTTTCGATCGGAGCCAACTGAGGATTAATTAGACAACGGAAAAAGATATACAGCATAAACAAAAAAGAAATCATTAAACCGGGCATAAGTCCAGCTATAAATAGCTTACCTATACTAACATCACCTATTATACCGTAAACCAGCATCACCATACTGGGCGGAATCATGAAACCAAGAGTTCCCGCACCTGCTAAAGAACCCACAGATAAACTATAGTCGTAACCGCGCTTTTGAAGCTCTGGAAGGGTGATTCTACCCACAGTAGCCGTTGTTGCAGCAGATGATCCACTTACTGCAGCAAAAAAAGTGCAAGCAAGAACATTCACGTGTAGCAAGCGACCTGGTAGAAAATCCATCCATGGGGCAAGCCCACGGAAGAGGTTCTCAGACAGCCTGCTCCGGTAGAGTATCTCACCCATCCATATAAAGAAGGGAAGAGACATCATAGTCGAACCGCTCGTGTTATTCCAGCATATGTTCGCAAGGATTGATCCATACGATACATCGGTAAAGAAAAATAAACTACATAGACCAACAATAAAAAGAGAAATTCCAATCCAAACAGATCCCCCCATAAACAGGATCAACAACCCAAGAATCGTTGCTGCAATGTGACCCATGTCCATTTAAGATAAACCGCCTCTACCTCCCAAAATCTTCCGATTCTTTTTTAATATCAGCGATTCTACCTCTTAAAAAAAGTATTTCCTTCAGAAGTTCGCCGAGAAACTGAAGGGCAAACGCAGCCGATCCCAAAGGCATAAATACCTGTGGAATAGCGAGGTACGTCTCTGATATCTGCATAGAACGTGTTTGATTCACACAGGAATCCCAGAAAAACTGAAATGTGAAATATGTCATTGCTGATACAAATGTGAAACCTATGAGAAAACAAACCATCTCGAGGATGGCCTGACTTTTTCCTTTTAGAAAGCGCCGCAGTAGAGTCATGCGGATGTGTCCCCGTTCTCTCATTGTGTATGAAAAACCCATAAAAGTGAGTATGGTCATGAGGTAACCTGTATATTCATCCGTGATGTAGAGTGTTTTTGAAAAAACACCCCGCAACAGTATCTCGCCCAGTGTAAGCATAAGGGCAATGACGGCCATAAGCCCGGCAAACCACCCAAATAAACCAGAAATGCCATCTATAATACGTATGATAATTCTCATAATGCAAAATCAAAAGGACCATGCTTTTTGACATGGTCCTCAACTCTTCAACTAGACTCTATGTAATAGGAACATTATCGTTTTACCTTTTTCACAAACTCAGCGTATATTACCCTTGCTTCCTCGGGAGCACCTTTTAGCCATTCGGAGCGAATATTCTCCGTAATTCTCTCAAGATCGGTGATCAATTTATTTGAGGGATGCACCACATTTATGCCGTTTTTGACACATATATCCACCATCTCTTTGTCCCACTTTTTCACATTCGCCCACATCTTCTTCTCCATCTCCCTTCCAATTTTCACAAGAATGTCCTGATGGGCCTTCGGCAACTTCTCAAACGCCTTTTTGTTTACCGTGACCATGTTTGTTGCAATAGTGATATTAAGGGGTTCAAAATATTTGAGTACTTCCCAGAACTTCGCGTCCACCGCGGTGGGTGAAGAGGTCATGACGGAATCTATAACACCTGTTTGGAGGGAGGTGTAGACTTCACTAAATGGGAGTGCCAGGGGTGTAGCACCCACTGCCTCCATAACGAGGGCGCCGTTCTTGTCATACGTTCTTGTCTTCAAACCCTTCATATCCTCAAGTTTCCGGATTTCTTTTTTTGTCCACAGCCCCGCACCCGGCCAGGGAGCGATGTACAGTATCTTCTGGTTCCATTTATCCGCTACTTTATCAAAGTGTGGCCTGCAGATATCAATCAAGAGTCTAAGCTCATCAAAATTCCTAACGAGAAATGGTAATGTAACTATTTGCAAAAGTTTCTCGTCACCAGCAACACCACTGATCAGCATATCGGAAACAGGAACCAAACCATCCCGAACAACCTTTAAAAGTTCGGGCCCTTTGTAACCCAGCGCACCGCCTGAGTGAACCACCAATTCCAACTCACCATTTGTGGCCGCCTTCACTTTATCGGCAAACTCCATAAGACCTATAGTATGTTGATTCTTGGGTGGCCACACAGAATTGGCGTTCCAAACAGTTTTGGCAAATGATGGAAGCACATAAAACCCGACAACAAAAACCACAGATAGTAGAACGGCGTATAATTTTTTCATATCCTTCCTCCACGGTTTGTAATAGCAAAGACGTATAGATACTCTATACAGGAATGTCAAGATGGAAACTTCATCCGAATCTTATCTTAAAATCTTTGAATTCATTCCCAAAGGGTTCATCCACAACTTCTACATGGACAACACGGGCACCCGGTGGTCCGACCTTACACCACTCTATCATCGCTTCAATTGATTCTTTCGGTCCTTCGAACACTGCCTCTACCCTCCCGTCTCGCAGATTGCGAACCCAACCGGAAAGCCCAAGCAAATAAGCCTGTTCCTGAGTATATGCACGAAAAGCAACCCCTTGAACTCTACCTGAGATGAACAGATGAACTCTTCTCATTTCAGACTTTTTTTCCATTTGATGAGCTCCATACGTGTGGTCTGATAGAGTACGAGCGCCTCTCCAATATCAATGCTCTTAAAAACAACTTGGTCCATTGGCTTAAGATGAGCAAGTCGCCACCGATCAGCTTTGCACACAACACCTATCCTCGCATAACCTCCTATGGTACGTTCGTAAAGCACAATTATAGGAAATCCATCGCCGGGTACTTGTATGGTGCCGGGTATTACACCCTCAGAAACGATACTCTTCTGGACGTTTTGTTTGAACCTTAAATTCATACCCTCCAAACGAATACCCGTGCGGTTTGACATTACACTTACTGTGTATGCAAATTCTCTCTTTCCCGATAAAAGTTTCCTAAGATCCTCATCTTCGAATAACTGGGATTCCAAATTAGGTATAATACGTATCTCATGAAAAGAGGAAATACTAGGTATAACCTCCTCAGGTACCTCCCTGGGAGGGGTTGCCTGAACGTCCACCACTTGAATTACATCACCCCTTTTTAGTGACCTACCATTCAAACCTCCAAATTGACATTCTAAATACGTAGAGTAACTACCGATTACCTTATCGATTACCATTGACCCCGAGAAACCTATGTAATACCGAAACCCCTCTTTCACTGCTCTTACACGGACTTCAGATCCGGCAGGAACATGAAATGAAGACCAATCTTTTACGGGCGAACCATCAAGCGTGAGGTTAAGCCGCGCCCCTGTGACAGCAACCGTCATATCCATCCCAAAACGCATACCAAAATTGGAGCCTATTACTTCAATAACAGGTATATGTTCCCTTCCAAGCAAGGTACAGAGCGTGTCGTAGGCGTAGTCATCCAGAACAGAAGAAGGGGGTACTCCAATGGAAGCAAAACCATATCGACCCCTATCCACAATCAGCGACATAAAACCAGGATTTAGGATTTCAATCATGTGTTACGAAACGTACAACATCCCCGATTTTCAAAAGACTATAAGGTGGCTGTGTGTAGTCGAAAAGTTGTACCTCTGACCTTCCAATAAGACGCCAACCACCCGGTGATTTGAAAGTATAAATACCCGTCTGATTCAAAGCAATACCTACAGAGCCTGCAGGAACTTCGGTCCGCGGTGTTTCCAATCGGGGAACATGGAGTTTTGGATGAAGAGGCCCCAAATAGGGAAATCCAGGAGTGAATCCCACAGCAAAAACAGTGTATTGTGTTTCTGAGTGCAATACAATCACCTCTCGTTCTGAAAGCCCTGTATAGTTACAGACAAAATCCATGTCCGGTCCATATTCACCACCATAGCGAACGGGTATTTCAAAGTAGTTAGGTTTTGGTAGGTCGACTTTATCCATATCCTCCAATGCTCGTGTGATCATGTCTTTCATCTCTTCGAATTGTACCGATTCACAGTCAAATACAACGACACAGCTACAAAAAGAAGGGATTATATCTATAATGGAACGGTTCTTCAGAGATGTAAGTAAAGTGTAGCATCTTAGGACTTTTCTATGGACCTCTTGATTAACCTCACTCCCGAGAATTATGCGCAACCCTTCTTCGCCGTACGGAGTTATTATCATAAAAGATCTCCCAATGGGCGAATTTCGACACCTGCTTCCACAAGGGATGTCCTTATTAGGGCAGCCGCTTCTATGCTTTCTTTATTGTCCCCATGAAGGCATAGTGTGTCAACCTCTATTGGAATCCATTTTCCGCTTACTGTTTCGATTCTCCGGTTGAGCACCATATCAAGTGCTTTATCAACGATCATTAGTGGATCTTTTAGAACTGACCCTGGTACCTTGCGTGAAAGCAACAACCCTTCATCATCGTACTGGCGATCGGGAAAAGCTTCCAGGGCAATACGAATTCCAGAAATACCACATTTCTCCTTCAGTTCCATATTCTTGGGAGTGGCAAGAGTCAGGAAAATTGGATTTTCAAAAGCGACTCCCAGTTTATCAGTTAAGTGCAATATAAAGTCAGTGTGATCGGCCGCATAGTTGTATAAAGCTCCATGCAATTTTACGTGCTGCAGCACCATTCCATAGAGTTTCAGAAACCCCTGCAATGCACCCACCTGATATAGGATTAAATTAACGATTTCCTTCTCATCTATATCCATAAAACGTCTGCCAAAACCCACAAGATCGGGATAGCCTGGGTGAGCCCCTACTTTTACCCCATGCTCCAAGCACAATCTTACCGTTCTGTCCATCACATTGGGGTCTGAGGCATGAAAACCACAGGCAATATTGGCGGATGTGATGAATTTTATGACCTTTTCGTCGTTTCCTATGCGGTAAGCACCAAAAGACTCACCCATATCGCAATTTAAATCCACTCTGGACATAACCCACCTCTGATTTTTTATCTTCCCAAAAGGGATAAGAACTCTTCTTCAGTAAGTACCGTTATACCCAGTTCTCTCGCCTTTGCTAGCTTGGAGCCGGGGGAATCACCTACAACCACAAAATCAGTCTTTTTAGTTACAGAATCCGAGGTATTCCCACCCTTTTCCCTTATCACTCTTTGAGCCTCGGCGCGCGTCATACTTTTCAGAGTTCCTGTAAGTACAAAGTTCTTCCCGGCAAATGGGTGGTGAATTGTTGTTTTTTGATGCACTTGTGTAGAAATGGGTATCAATCCAGCTCTCTTTAAATCTTCCAAAGTTTTACGGTTCGATTGCTCGCGGAAAAAACGAATAATTGAGCCGGCAACTTCGGGACCGATATCTCTGATGCTAAGAAGATCTTCTTCCGAAGCATTCATTAGATCCTCAAGAGTAACAAACCGTTCGGCCAAAACCCGGGCCGTTGTTTCACCAACGTGGCGTATACCCAGAGCGTATATGAACTTAGCGAGAGGCGGTGTTTTGGATCGCTCTATGGCAGAGAGGACATTTCGAGCCGATTTTTCCCCCATTCTATCAAGATTGACAAGATCTTCAAATTTGAGATTGTACAGATCACTCAGACTCCTAACCAAACCTCTCTCTACAAGTTGGGATACCAGTTTTTCTCCCAAACCCTCTATGTCCACACCAGAACGTGAGGCAAAGTGTATAATCCGTTCCTTAATTTGTGCCGGACAGGACAGGTTAACACAGCGATGGGCAACCTCCCCAGGCAGGCGAACTATACTAGACCCGCACTCCGGACAGGAAGAGGGCATCTTGAATATGCGCTCATTCCCTGTCCGCTTTGAAAAAATTACCTTTACGACCTCTGGAATAACGTCACCTGCACGCCGTACCAGCACCGTATCACCTATGCGAATATCCTTTTTCTCAATCTCATCCTGGTTGTGAAGAGAAGCCCGGGATACAGTGACTCCAGCTATACGTACTGGTTTCATTATNGCGACCGGAGTGAGTACTCCCGTCCTACCAACCTGAACTTTGATGTCTTCAACGGTTGTTGTTTCCTCCTGTGCCGGAAACTTGCAAGCCACAGCCCATCTGGGACTTCTCGCAACAGCACCCAACCGCTCCTGCAGATAAAGGTCATTAACCTTCAAAACAACACCGTCTGTCTCGTGGGGTAAATTATGGCGATTTTCCATCATTTCTCTGTAATACTGGATACACTCCGAAACATCTTTCAGCAACCTGCTCAGACTGTGCACGCGGAAACCCCACCTCGACAAAGCCTGCAAAATCTCCCAATGGGTTTTAAACAAAGCCTCGCTTATAAAACCCAATCCATATGCAAAAAACTCCAGTGGTCGCCGAGCGGTGATACGCGGATCCAGTTGCCTCAATGAACCGGCTGCCGCATTACGGGGATTGGCGAAAGGAGGTTCACCTGCTTTTACCCTCCTATCATTCAATTTTTTGAAATGCTCCACCTCCATTATCACTTCACCACGCACCTCAACACGCTGAGGAGTTCTTATACTGGAACTGGAGAACTCGTTGCTACCCCCTAATGCCAGAGGAATGGAGGGAATGGTTCTAATGTTTTGCGTAATATCTTCACCCACAGCACCATCTCCTCTGGTTGCTGCCTTTACCAGAACACCGTTTTCGTACAAAAGATTCACAGCAGCGCCGTCCAGTTTTGGTTCTCCCACGTATTCAATGTTACCCGTATAGTTGATAAAGCGATGGATGCGATCATCGAACTCCACAATTTCTTCCTCAGAAAAGACATTGGCGAGACTCAGCATGGGTGAAAGATGGGTAAAACTCTGGAATTTTTCCAGGGGAGCTGCTCCCACACGCTGAGTGGGTGAATCAGGGCTACGTAACGCTGGATACTTTTCTTCGAGCTCGATCAACTCTGCCATTAGGCGGTCATATTCTGCATCAGAAATCTCAGGATCGTCCAGCAGATAGTACCGCCTATTGTGGTATTCAATAAGTGACCGGAGCTCATTGACCCGTCTCTTGATATCCTCAGGAATATCATGCATCGTCAATCGTTTTCTCTCTTTATGAGACGTAAAGCCGGTTTCCCTTTGATATCACTCTTCTTCCGTGACAGTTCCTTCTTCTCAACGCTTTTAAGGATTTGTTCGTTAAATATCTGATTTTTCGCTCTGACTGCGTTTATTATAAAAAAAATAATGACAGACCGCTCCCACTCCCGACTAACATCAAATTGTTCCATGCGATGGCGATACTTATCCAACAGAGCAACAAGCGATGCCTCATCAAGAGCAAGTATTTTCTCGGCTATTCGCTCAAGAGTATCCTCTATCATACCCATATTTCAACCTTTTTGGCATCCTATAACCGCCACAAAGTAATGTCAAGATTTACCTTAAAATGAAAAGTTCAAGTTGTTGCACAAATTTTGTTGACAGATATGTGGTTCTAATTTATTTTTTTAAATGGATGGGTTAGTGGAAGAGGGGTGAGAACCCCCCGCTGCCCCGCAGCCGTGACGGGAGCGAAAACCAAGGACCACTGTCCTCAAATGAGGATGGGAAGGTGGTGAGTAGGTTGCCCGGAGCCGGAAGACCAACCCATCCGAAGGACCTCGAGGGAGGCAAAATGGGTTATCCATCAGATAAAGCATTACATCCTCCGGTTACACTTCCACGAATACTTAAGATTTCTCTGGTTTTGTTCTTGGTTCTCGTTATTGTCTCTATATTTTCCCTGTCCACTGGAGTTGCACGCATTTCTTTGTTATCCGTACTTAGAGGTCTCATGGCCTTGCCAGGGGAAACCATTCAGGGAATCACTCCTCCTGAAGAAGTAATAGTCTTATCTATTCGCTTACCGAGGGTACTGCTGGCTACTTTGGTAGGTGCAGCTCTATCTGTTGCTGGAGTGGTTTTTCAAGCTCTTTTGCGCAACCCCTTAGCTGACCCTTATATTATGGGAGTCTCTGCCGGGGCTGCACTGGGAGCTATGACAGGAATTTTACTCAGCTCCGTCACTCGTTGGTTTAGTATTCCCGTACTAGCCTTTGCAGGTGGTCTGTTCTCAGTGGGCATTGTATTTGGTATCGCTGGTTACAAAAAACGTCTAGAGACTAATACCTTACTTTTAACGGGTGTAATGGTAAACGCCTTTTTCTCCGCCGTTATCCTCTTTGTACTTTCTATAAGTGACCAATTCCAGCTCCAACGTGCGATTTTCTGGATGATGGGTGACTTGAGTGGAGCCCAAGCCAAAACCATCATCATTAATTTCGTGTTGCTTCTCATCGGAGTCTCGTTCATCTACAGTCAAGGTCGAAATTTGAATCTTCTCGTTACTGGGGAAGAAACAGCTGCACAGCTGGGCGTCTCCGTTGAGAAAACAAAAATAGCACTATTAATAGCGGCTTCTCTGATCACCGCAGGTGCTGTGTCAGCCTCGGGACCCATAGGGTTTGTTGGTTTGATCATACCTCATATTCTTAGGGTCATCTGTGGCCCTGATCATCGGATCCTGGTACCGGCGGCGTTTCTCCTGGGAAGTACCTTTCTTGTAGCGGCAGACACATTAGCACGCTGTTTGATTGCACCAACCGAGCTACCTGTGGGCGTTATAACTGCCCTATGTGGTGCACCGTACTTTCTATGTTTGCTCCGTCGGAGACTAATGAAAGAAGAAGTGTGAACATGCTGGAAGTAATAGATGTAAGCTTCAAATACAACGGTCCCTGGGTTCTCAAAGATGTGGGTTTCAAGGTTAATTCCGGGGATTTTGTAGGGATTCTGGGACCAAATGGATCAGGAAAATCCACACTCCTTAGGGTTATAGATGGGATACTCTTGCCACAAAAGGGACAAGTTCTATGGAATGGGACCCCCATCCAAAGCATGAAGCGCAAAGATGTAGCAAAGATAATTGCCCTCGTTCCACAGGGCTATGCAGGCGTTTTTCCATTTACTGTGCAAGAGATAATTCTCATGGGTCGATCACCCCACCTCGGTCTACTGGCCTTTGAAGGGGAAAAGGATCTCGAAATAGTATGGAAGGTGATGGAGCAGACAGAGACCCAACACCTCGCCCACAGATCACTCGAAAACATAAGCGGTGGAGAAAGACAGCGTGTGTTAGTAGCTCGAGCCCTGGCACAGGAACCACAACTCCTGCTTCTCGATGAACCTACAGCGTATCTTGACGTTCGCCATCAGGCAGACATTCTCAAACTGATCAGAACAATCAATAGAGTAAACGGTCTTACAGTGGTATTAGTAACACATGACATAAACTTAGCTTCGCTCTACTGCGACAGGGTCATCCTCTTAAAAGAAGGTAGCATATTGGCTGAGGGGACCCCTGAGGAAGTGCTAAGTGAAGAACAGATAAAAATCACTTTTGACACAACTGTGATAGCAAGCACGCATACACCTACAGGCCGCCCGTTGATTATACCCTGGATTGAGGTTTGAATGATGGTCTTTTGGACATTTTCATCAGACAAGGAAGCCGGTGAGAGTCCGGCGCTGCCCCGCAACTGTAAGGGGAACGAAAACCATGAAAAACCACTGGTCTTCATGACTGGGAAGGTGAGGCAAGTAGGATGCCCCGAGCCAGGATACTTGTCTGATGAGAAAATAAATCTTTTCTCCCGCGGGGGAAGGAAGGAGGATGTATGAAACGCTCAGTATTTGTTTTTTTACTAATGATTCTCATTTTCAGTACGGGCGAAACTGTTAGTGCCCAGATGGAAGGAAAAAAAACGGAGGGAAAAGAAACGGTACGTCTGGAAGAGGTTGTGGTTACAGCAAGTAGAATTGAGGAGAAAAAGCGGGAAGTTGTGGCCAATGTTATAGTTATAGACGAGGAAGAGATCCGGAGCTCCTCTGCGAAAGATCTGGGGGATCTTCTCGCTGAAAAAGGTGTGGGAACAATCATGAAGTACGATAGTTCCACAACCTCAATAGGGATAAGAGCTTTCAGAACGGATGCAACAGGTATCGATCTTGCGAGTAGGGTCCTTATCCTCATTGACGGTAGGCGTTCAGGAACCGCCAATGCTGCCAAAGTCATGACTAACAATATAGAAAAGGTGGAGATTATAAGAGGTCCAGCAGCGGTCCAGTATGGTACAACCGCTGTTGGTGGTGTGGTGAATGTAATTACAAAAAAAGGAACGGGCAAACCGTCTTTCTATGCTGATGGCTTCATAGGAAGTTACGATTATAAAGGTGGAACAATAGGTTTTTCTGGTACGTTCAAAAAGATGGACTTTTCAGGTTCATTCACGCGCGATTCCCGGGGAGATTACGAGACAGCACAGGGGATAAAGTACTTCAACACAGGTTACAACCACAAGGAAAACGGGAGTATCAACGTAGGTTACGAGTTTCTCCCGGGGAATAGAATTGGTTTTATCTACACGTTCTTCAAAGTCGATCATCAGGGAAATCCCGGCTACCTGAGCCAGAATGACAAGGACGACTATGTTCAAAGTCGTAACCATTCGTTCGATGTAATATACGATGGGAAAACAACCACAGGTCTGCTTTCCTGGAAGGTTCGTTACTTTGCTGGTCGCGATAAAAACGAATGGTTTGATCCTACTGGAAGCAATCCTGACGGTTGGGATGATGGTGTTCCCGATAGAAACGTGGTGGACTTCAAAGGCGCACAGATCCAGGTTTCGTACAATCGAACTTTGTTCACGGTTACAGGTGGTGGGGATTGGATACAGTACAAAACAGAAAGCACAAGCAGTCCTAAAAATACGGGGTACGATAACCCTGCTGCCTTTTTGCTCGGCAAACTGAAACTTTTCAACGACAGTTTCATTATTTCCGGTGGTGCTCGTTATGATGAATACAGGGTTGACGTCAAAAGTGAAGGTGGGAAGGAAAGTGAACATCACATTTCCCCACAGGTCGGTCTTGCCTATATACCCACAAAGTGGTTGAAGCTCCGGGCTAACTACGGTCAGGCTTTCCGTATGCCTTCGGCGGAACAGCTTGCAGGTAATTACTGGAGTTGGGGAACACATTTCGTGGGAAACCCTGACCTTAAACCAGAGAAAAGCCGCACATACGAGGGAGGAATAGATATATCAATATCGGCTTTGAACGCGAGTTTAAGTTATTTCCATACGGATTTCCGGGATAAAATAGAATGGTACACCAAACCAAATGGAGATAGATCAGCTAGGAACATCGGTAAGGCTGAAATTGAGGGTGTGGAGGGTAGTTTGTCCTACGATCTGGGAAATCTCTTTTCCTGGCCGATCAGGGTTTTGCCTTATATCACCGGCACATACATGATGAAGTATCGGGACAAGGACACAAACGAGGATTTGAAGTACACATCTGATCTCCTCGTGACGTACGGTATTACCATTTATGGCGAAGATTTCTCGGCAAACCTGAACTTCTCTTATGTGGGAAAGCAGCTAATCGACGACTGGGAAAGTGGTGCTTACCCCACACCAGTTATAACAAAAGGAAGCTTTACAGTGGCTAACCTAGCAATAACAAAAAAACTTTTGACCTTAAACAAATACGGATATCTCACCTTAAGGGGTGAAATTCAAAACTTGTTCGACAAGGATTACGAATATGTAAAGGGATACCCAATGCCAGGAAGAACTTTCACCCTGGGTTTGAGATATACCTTTTAGTGAAAATGGAGAATGAACGGGTACGGACTTGAAGCAGAGAGTTTGAAAAGGGTATTCCTAAACAGTGTTATTATTTCTGCTGTCTTTCACTGCGCATTAGTCGCAATGGTATTAACCGGACCTGTCCTCTCTGCTTCACCAAACCCATTACTGAACGAAAACTCCTGTCTTTTTGTTGATCTTGTAACCCAGAAGAAAGAAGGAAGCACCATCAATTCTCACGCTTTTAAGAAACCATTTCGCCACGACTCCATTGAGGTCGTGTCACCCGTGCAGTTATCCTTCAGTAAAAGTAATAATGATGAAAAGACATCCGGGGTGAAACCCGATTCGCCTCCAGTGCCAGAAGGGTTCAATAATAAGGACCGAAAGGAGGGAAAAAGTATTGTTGCTCCAAACCCGGCATCCGACGCGGTCAAAAGCTCGAGTTTAACAACGGGTGAGTTTTCCTACGGCTCGTTAGCAGAAGAGCAGTATCACTCAAAAGCGGTACCACGATACGGACATAATCCTCCCCCTCAATATCCCCCACTAGCCCGTATCCGGGGACAAGAGGGATTGGTGCTTTTATCTGTAGAAGTACTACCTGATGGCCGAGTGGGTCAAGTGGTAGTCAAGCAGACGTCCGGTTATAATCTTTTGGATCACTCGGCCATCGAAGCAGTAAAAAGGTGGTCTTTTATACCGGGAAAAAGAATGGGGGTCCCCATAACCATGTGGGTGGATGTACCTATCAGGTTTGCATTAAAATAAGAACCCTTTCATCCAATGCAAAAAGGCAAGGGTCGAAAACTTCACCGTATGCGTGCATACAATACTTCGGCATAATGAAGAGAGGTATGTGGGAGAAACCTTCTGGTTAAGATGCTTACCCTGGAACCCGTTTGATTGTACCGTTGGATATCAACTCGTGCAGCTGAGAAAGGAGACGTTGCTCCTCAGGATCGATCTTCATATCCGCATTGGCAATAGCCAGTATCTTCTCATATTCCGTCGTAGTAATTTGATGATCTTCAATAGCTTTTTCAATCATCGCTCTAAGTTTTGCTACTTCAGTGCTGGTCATTTTCTCCCCCTCAATACTCAGAACTGGGCTGGCTATACAAGAAAGGGAATCGTATGTCAAGAATGGAGAAAACTATAGCTCCGATTTTACATAAGCCTGCCCCGTGAAAAGGGCAATGGTTTCACCCAGATCGTCGTATACCCTTATACTGTAAGTACCAACGCGTTTGGTCCTTGAGCACTCCTCTGCTTCAGCGTACAGAGTGTTTCCCCGAGATGACCTCAGAAACATTATAGAAGCATTCAATGCGACAGCAACAGGACCGTGAGAGTTAGATGCAGCGGCAAAAGCAAGATCCGCAAGGGTGAATATAACACCACCATGAATCATACCAACACCATTTCGGTGACGATCTTGAATCTTTAAACGGGTCTTTGCTCTACCCGGGGCCATTTCTTCAATCTCAATACCCACATAATGGGCAAAGTAATCTTTGGAAAAACGTTCCAGCAATCCTTTCACAAGGTTCTCATCGAGGGAATACGCTTTCATCTTTTCTCATTGTAATCATTAAAAAGTCTGAAAAAACACAATGTTCTTTTCATAGGTTAACCATCCCAACGAGACTACTTCTTAAATAAAACACCAATACCAAAGAGGGCAAGAGAAAATCTCAATCACACGCATTCTTTTCATATGTCCACACCCATTCCACCTATCCTATCTTTCCAGCTGAATTCCTGGCATAATCTTGGTGCAGCCCTACAAATTTTCTGCTTTGCATAATCAAAGAACATAACGTATGTTTTCTATCTATTAATAAGTTTTCCTGGAGGGTGCATCCAATGGGGATCGATTTTGGTATCTATGACTTAATCTCCCGGAACGCTGAGATTAACGGTTCAAAAATAGCCTTTGTGCAGGATGAAAAGCGGTTGAGCCATGCAGAACTTAAAGAAGCATGCGACCTTTGGGCGGCTTTTTTTAAGAAGAAAGGGTTAAATTCGGGAGAGAGAATCGCCGTTTTAGCCCCAAACTCCTTTCATGTTCTTGCAGTTCTTGGAGGCGCAGCCAAATTGGGGGTTGTGTGCGTACTGATCAACCCCCGTTTAAGTACGGAAGAAATAGCATACATCTTGAATGATGTTTCCCCACGGATACTTTTAATATCCGAAGCAACGGAACTTTTGGCTAAAGGAGCCACATCCCGACTACCCTCTATACCTCAACACAAAATTGAGACCGTAGAGAAAATCGGTAACTTTGAGGATAGATGTGATCCCGTCCCAGCATCAAACCCGGCGGTGATCATCCATACTGCCGCTGTAACGGGACGCCCCCAGGGTGCGGTGCTTACCCAAAGAAACCTAATCGCCTGCGCCTTTCAGCTCCTGAACCTTGCAGATTTGAGAAGAGATGACTGCTATTTATGTTTTCTACCACTTTTTCATATTGGGGGACTGGGATTTACCCTGGCCACCATGCTCTCAGGGGGTAAAACTGTGATCATGGATCGTTTCGAAGCCCAGAGAGCTCTCGAACTGATGGAAAGAGAAAAGGTTACTTTCTTTGTGACTTTTCCACCCATTCTTTCTTCCATATTAGATGCCTGGGGAAAAACCGACTACGACGTATCTTCGGTTCGGCTCTGTCTTGGCGTAGAACAACCAAACACGATCGAACGGTTCCTAGATAAATTTAAATGGGCACACTTTTACAGTATATATGGGCAAACAGAGGTTATGCCCGTTTCTGGTTCAAACTACAAAAATAGACCCGGAAGTATAGGCAAACCCGCTTTGCTTACAAGGATCGCGATTCTCAATGAAGCTGGGCAACCTTTATCTCATGATGAAGTAGGAGAAATTTGTGTACGTTCCCCTTCTGTTTTTGCTGGTTACTGGAATCTACCTGAAATATCTGTTAGAACCTTTCGTGAAGGATGGCACCATACAGGCGATCTGGGTCGGATAGATAGAGATGGATTCCTGTGGTTCGAGGGACGCAAGAAGGAGAAAGAGCTTATAAAAACGGGTGGTGAAAACGTTTATCCAGAAGAAGTAGAAGGAATTCTTCGAGAACACGTCGCAATAGAAGATGTCTGTGTTGTTGGGGTTTCTGATCAGGTTTGGGGTGAGATAGTGGTTGCGGTGTGTGTCGTTAAGAGTGGACACACCCTGACTGATGAAGAAATAGATGCCTTCTTACTTCCAAGACTGGCCCGTTATAAGAGACCACGACGACTCCTATTCGTTGATAAAATTCCACGTCACAGCGATGGATCTGTAAATAGAGAGGCGGTAAAAAAACTGTTTCACAAAGAATAAGTTCGTGCAGGTGCGTATGAGGGTTCACGTGTTATATCGCGGCAGTCTAATCTTTTTAAAACACGTATGTATACTATCCCTCCTTTCATTGTGGATAATGGTAGGGTGTGCACCAAAGACCGTTACGCCTCCACCGTCGGAAAAGCCTGCCAGAATATCACTAGTTCTAGGAGCCGGTGCTGCAAGGGGGTTTGCCCACATCGGTGTCCTCAAGGTTCTGGAAACCCACAGAATTCCTATTGATATGGTAGTGGGAACATCAGCGGGCAGTTTAGTGGGAGCATTATACGCTTACGGTTATAATGCTTACCAGATCCAATCATTTTCCCTATCCTTAAGCAGAGATGACCTTTTCGACCTCGTTTTACCTGACAACGGTTTTATAAAGGGTGAGCGCTTACAGAATTACGTTAACAGAATGTTACGGAATACACCCATAGAGAGTTTACGGATACCCTTCTACGCGATAGCAACGGACATTCAGACAGGCGAAGAGACGGGATTTGCTAGAGGAAACACAGGTATGGCCGTACGCGCCAGTTGCTCCATTCCAGGTATATTTCAGCCCGTCAAGATATCTGGTAGGATATACGTGGATGGAGGTGTGGTAAGTCCCGTAGCGGTGGAGTTCGCAAAGAAGCAGGGCGCAGATGTGGTAATCGCAGTGGACATCTCTTCCGGTGTGAACACAGATCCTCCCTCTGGAACAATTGAAACCATACTTCAGGCCGTGGATATCATGTATTCAAGAATAGCGGAAAACCAACTACGCCAGGCGGATGTTGTAATAAGGCCGCGTGTTCGGCATATAGCGTCCAGTGATATTTCTAAACGCCACGAAGCAATTCTTGAAGGGGAAAAAGCTGCGCTTGAAGCTATTCCCAAGATTGTTGAGATCCTCAGTAAACTAAAAGAAGAGGGAAAATTACCTGCGGGGAAGGCTCCCTAAAGACCTCATTCCTTGTAAAGATGCTCGCTTAAGATTTTCCTTATGGGCTCGGGGATAGGAGAAGGTTTTCTAGAAACCTGATCAAGATGGACAAAAGTTGTATTGCTAACAACACAAAGCGCTTCATCCTGGAAGAGCAACTGTTTTAAGGTTAAACTAGTGTTGCCAATCTTTTCAACGCCCGTAATAAGCTCTACATCTTTACCGAAAAAGAGCTCTCTTAAGAAATCGATATTTATGTTCACCATTACCAGGGACGGGTTATTGTGGTGTTGAGGGAAAAGCATCAGTATCTCTTCATAACCTTCTTCCAACCAAACTGGGATAGCACTGTGGCTTATATGTCCTGTTAGATTGGTCTCCGATATACGGGGGTGAATTTTCCTTTTGAACATGTTTTGTATTTAACATTTGTAGTCAAATTTGTCACCTCTAATACCGGATGAAGTCGCATCAGGTAAAACAATAAATTGACGTACTTGACTTTTGATGGTTGTAAAGATACATTAAAAAACAATAAAATTCCATGGAACCTAGAAAAAAAGAGTACCTTAGCAGGTTAAAAGAGGCAGGCTCAGTTCTCGAGGATAGTTGCCCCGGTTATTTGATCCCAGAGGTGTGTTCCAACCTGGCCTTCGCCCTGCCCAATGCTCAATCCTTGGAAGAGGTGGCGGCGTTCCCAGGGCGAATAGTCAGAATAGGGGATAGGATAAAGGTTGTCTCTGATCCTCAGTTCGGAGCGTCAAGTCACGTAGCTAACATTGTACTTACCGTGATGAGGCATGATAGTCAATATAGATCGGCAATGAACATACGTTTTGATGAAGAAATTCTAAAACGCTGCCAAGAAAAGGGACTCAGTATAGCCGAGTTTGATCGTACGCTGGAACCTGATGATGTAAAAGCGAAAGAAGGTGCAACATTAGAATGGGGAGTGGATTATGCCATTCGCGAATGTGGGTTTGTCCCTGATATAATATTTGATCGAGGTAGTGTGGGTAAGGAACCTATGATAAGAGTGATCGGTAGGGATCCACAGGACGTTGTCGACAAGATTATGCGTATAGCTGGAATAGAGAGGAGGATAACTGATCAAATGAAAGAAAAAAGGGAACTAAAAGAATTGGAAATAACAAGGGCTATTGTTGAGAGGTACATGCATAAATTCCTGAATCACACGGAGGTGGACGTTGCTGTTGTAGGTGGTGGTCCTGCAGGACTCGTCGCTTCTTATTTCCTGGCTAAAGGTGGACGTAAGGTGGCGATATTTGAGCGGAAATTGTCCATAGGCGGTGGCATGTGGGGTGGTGGAATGATGTTTAATGAAATAGTGGTTCAAGAAGAAGCGAAGGGTTTACTGGATCTCTTTGGGGTATCAACTGAACCATACGGAGATGGTTACTATACGGCCGATGCCATTGAAGCAGTAACAACCATATGCTCTTGCGCCATGAAATCAGGTGTTAAAATCTTCAACTGTATAACAGTCGAAGACGTGGTAATTAGAGACAACAGGGTAATAGGACTGGTCATCACTTGGTCCCCAGTTGAAATGACGGGACTTCATGTAGATCCTCTCACCATAATGGCCAAATGTGTAATCGACGCCACAGGCCATGATACAGAAGTCCTGAGGGTAATAGAAAGAAAAGCGGATATTACCCTGGAAACTCCCACGGGAAAAATAATGGGAGAACGTTCAATGTGGTCTCACAAAGCTGAGCTACTAACTTTGGAAAATACAAAACGCATATGCCCCGGTGTGTACGTAGCAGGGATGTCCGCAAACGCGGCCTTCGGAGGGCCACGTATGGGACCCATATTCGGAGGGATGTTGCTATCTGGAAAGAAGGTAGCAGAACTTATTCTAAAAGATGAATTTTAGTGAGCGATCTAACAGCGGGATAAAAGTATATAACGATCATCAGGCAGTTTGACTGCCTTTTCCTCCCTTATAAGTTTTTCTAGGTGCTTCGACATAATGGCCCATTCACCGAACTCAAAGAAACCTTTTGGTTCCCGTGGTTTGCCATACACGAAGCAAGCGTTTACAATCTCTTTTATTGTCCGTGGTTCCTGAAGAAACTCCATTAGCCGCGTTTCTCGTTGGAAGATCACATTTCTGTATCGTTCCCAAACCTCCTCGTCAGGCTGAAAAAACACACCAGTCTCATGACCTGTGATGTATATCTTGGCTTTCAGAGACCTGAGAAGTTCTATGCTCCTTAACGTGTCTTCAATACTAGAGAACCTATCACCATACCACGGGCCAAAGGGGGTAAGATCATAGTCACCTATAAAGGCAATCTCTAGTGCTGGGAAATAGAAAGCCAGGTGACCAGGTGTGTGTCCAGGGCAGTGGATAATTTTTACCTTTAGCGACCCAAGATCCAAAACAGAGTCACCCTCCAGGAAACCTGCCATTTCCCTCGGACGGTAGTGGAACTTTTCCATCACTAACGTGTGCCAATACGAACGGTATTCTCCTTCTAAACCGTACCAGTCGAGGAAAACATCTATATCTGTTAGGGGTGGATAATCATCTTTTGATATAAAAATGGGAACGTTGTTGAAAAGATCAAGATAGGTAAAGTGATCTTCATGCCAGTGACTGAGCCAGACCGCGTGTATTTTATTCTTACGCAGCTCCTGAAGACGTTCCATATGAGAAGCAGGATCTACAATTATACCTCCATCTCCTACCTCTAAAAACAACGAATGCGAGAAAGGGTATCTCCCACCTTTCTCACCCGGGATGAACCAAAGCGGCCCAAAGTGCATCTCCCTTGGTAAGTTATCCATCACTTTCCACTTCCGTGAGAATCAATACTTACGATAAAGTCCCTTTAAAAGGTCAACGCCCAGAAGTCAAGGAGCTTTGCAATTTCTTGACCGTAAAAAGACTTTGTCCTATATGTGTTCCCCTTCTAACCAAAAAAAGCAGGAGGACTTGTAAGTATGAGAATCGTGTTGTTAGGCGCACCTGGCGCAGGTAAAGGAACGGTAGCCAAACTTCTGTCCGAATTTGACGGATCTTTGCAAGTATCCACGGGGGATATTCTGAGGGCAGCAGTCAAAGAAAACACTCCCCTCGGACAGAAGGCACGATCTTACATGGAAAGGGGAGACCTCGTGCCTGATGAAATAATCATCGGCATCATGGAAGAGCGACTTATGAAGGATGACATTCAAAAGGGATTTATCCTTGATGGTTTTCCTAGAACTGTGTCTCAAGCAGAAGCTCTTAAGGAAATGTTAAATCGACTGAACATGAAACTGGACATGGTGGTTAACCTGGAAGTCCCGAGAGAGGTAATAATAGATCGTTTAACCACGAGAAGAACGTGTTCCAATCCCAACTGCCAGGAGATCTACAATATCAAAAGCAACCCCCCAAATCCTGACGGAACCTGCAAAAAATGTGGTAGTCCCACAGTCCAGCGCGAGGATGAAACGGAAGAAGCAATCAATCATCGTTTGGAAATCTATAGAGTCAAGACGGAGCCATTGATCGAGTTTTATAAAAAAGAAGGACTTTTAATAACAATTACCTCATTAAGCAGCAAAGAAACAGTAGAGGAGATAAAGAGAATTTTTAGACCATAGTATGATTGATTACGAACGTGAACTTAACAGAGAACAACTGGCTGTTGTAATGGCTGAAGGCGGTCCTCTTTTAGTCCTTGCCGGTGCGGGAAGCGGCAAAACGAGGACGTTGACCTACAGGGTTGCACGGTTACTGGAGCAGGGGATACATCCCAGCCGAGTTATGCTTGTTACTTTTACAAATAAGGCAGCCCGTTCTATGTTAACCAGAGTGGCTAACCTCATACAATGCGACGTGAATGTTTTCTGGGGTGGAACTTTTCATCACCTCGGAAATCGCATTTTGAGGAAACAGGCCGATCTTCTTGGATACGACAAAAATTACACAATCCTCGATGCAGAAGATGCGGTGGGACTTTTAGGACAGTGCATTACAGAGGTTGTTAATAAAAAGGATGCTCGATTTCCCAAGAAGGATGTTCTTTTTGAGATTATCAGTTTTTCTGTTAACACTGGAACACAACTCCACCGTGTTATTGAGGAAAGATACCCCTTTTTTGCAAAGTACATCGAAGAAATTGAAGCAATCTACGAGAGGTACAAAAAACGTAAAAAAGAGTTGAACGTAATGGATTTTGACGATCTGCTTCTCAATTGGTGGCTTCTCATGCGGGATTTTCCACATATAGGTGAATATTACAGAGAACGTTTCCTACACGTTCTTGTGGATGAGTATCAGGACACGAATTACCTCCAGGGGGAAATCACGGACTATTTGGGTTCATATCACAGAAACCTTATGGTTGTCGGAGATGACGCTCAAAGTATATACGCCTTTCGAGGTGCGAATTACACAAATATTCTCACTTTTCCGCAACGTCACCCGGACAGTAGAATATTTCGCCTAGAAACGAATTACCGTAGCACCCCGGAGATACTCCAGGTGGCAAATCTAAGTATACGTAAAAACATCAATCAGTTTCATAAGAGACTGGTGCCAGTAAGGGAAAATGGTTCAGTCCCTCTTCTTGTATTCCTTCGTAACGACGAGGATCAAGCCCGATTCGTCGCTAAAAAAGTTGAGGATTGCCTGGCCGCAGCAATACCTCCACATCAGATAGCTATTCTTTACAGAGCTCATTTTCAATCGGTAGAAGTACAAATGGAGCTTACAAGGAGAGGTATACTTTACGACCTCCGATCAGGCTTACGTTTCTTCGAACAGGCTCATGTGAAAGATATAGTAGCCTATTTAAGGGTTCTGTCCAACAGCAGAGATGAAATGGCATGGAACAGGATTCTCGGGATGTATGAGGGTATAGGTAAATCTACGGTAGACAAGATCTGGAGATACATATCTGAAAGTGAGGATCCTGTGGAGGCTTTCTTCGGGGAGGATCTACTTAAAATCGTCTCCAAAGGGGCAAGAGAAAGTGTTTCTTCATGTCAACGTGTGCTTCAGGGAATGTTAAAAGCCTCACCAGAAAAACTTCCCACTCCTATGATTGACGCCCTTCTTAAGAGTGGTTATGAGGAGTACATACGAAACACATTTGCCAATGCCCAGGAACGAATTGAAGACATTATTGAATTGATTTTGTTCGCGGAAAAATCCAAATCTCTCGAAGAATTTCTAGCGGAGGTGGCTCTGCAGACAAGCAAATCAGAAGCAGGAGATGATGAAAAGAGCCGTTTAGAAGGCCGTATCATCCTCAGTACAATACACCAGGCCAAAGGGCTAGAATGGCAGGTTGTTTTTATCTTATGGTGCGCGGAAGGAATGTTACCATACGGCCGTGCACTACTGGATCCAGGCGGCGAAGAAGAGGAACGGCGGCTATTCTATGTCGCCATAACAAGAGCCAGGGATTCATTGTTTATATGCTTCCCCGCTGTGAGGAATTCTCGTGGAGGTGGCAGGGAACCTATGCGGATCTCAAGGTTTATAAAAGAAATCGTATCCGCAAGTCCCGATGAAAATCCTTTCCAAATCTGGCATGTAAAGTGATTGATCGACACATTTAGTTACATAACTCCATGGGGTTTCATGCTGCTTTCGTATTCTGCTCTAAGGGCGATCTTAGTAGCTTCCTCCATATCCTCCACACGTTTAACCCAATCTTCAAACTTGATATCCACCCCGAAGATCCCCACCATCTCGTCGTTATCATCAATTATGGGTGCGGAAACCGTAAAACATAAAGCGCCCGTCATTCGAGATATGTAAAAGTTAGTAACGTGAACCTTACCGGTACGTAAGGGGACGATGAACCATTCGCGATCTGACTGATCCGTGCCCACACCGTAATTCTCGTATTTAGACCTATCCGCTATGTTCGTGATGTTCCTCGTTATCTTCTTACCGTTCATGTCCACAACGTAGGCAAACTGTATGGAAGGATTCTCCTCAATACATTTCTGCATGATGGGTTCCTGGAGCTCAGGCTTCATTGTTTTCATCACGGGATGCTCAATAACCTGCTTGACCACAGCAATGGCCGCCTCGGCGGCGCGATGTTTGATCCGATCGAGTTCGGACATGAAAAGTTCAGGAATGTACGTTCGAACCAGTCTTTCCATCTCTTCGTTAGATATACTGGTTACCCTGCCTTTTTCGTATTCCTCCATTATCCTCTTGTGGATCTTTGATACACCGGGATGTCTCTTATCAACTGCATTTTCGCCAGAAAGCCCCAAGTGCGTGTTTATCCAAAAGGCAATTCCTGCCTTGCCAGATTTGTCCGTTACCATAGGAACAATAGGTCGTTTGAGCAGTTTCTTCGTGTCAAAGATGTTATAAATCTCTTCGTTCTTCAAAATTCCATCTACGTGTATACCTGCTTTTGTCAGATTAAACTCGGCACCTACAAACGGGAAATTCGGCGGTATGCGATAACCCACTTCCTTTTCGTAATAACGGGCAATATCAGTTATAACAGTGGTATCGATACCATCATGCGAACCTTTAAGGGCAATATACTCCATTATCAGCCCCTCAAGGGGTGGATTGCCCGTGCGCTCTCCAATACCAAGCAGTGTTCCATTTGCGGCGGCGCACCCGTAAAGCCAAGCTGTCGTCGCGTTTATGAGAGCTTTATGAAAGTCATTGTGGCCATGCCATTCCAGTAAATGGCCCGGTACTCCCGCCTCATCAATGAAAGCTCTTACAAGCTTATCCACGCTACGTGGCAAACTTGCCCCGGGGTAAGTTACACCAAAACCTAGGGTATCGCATAGTCTTATCTTGATATCTATTCCAGATTCCTCTCTGAGTTTCATCAATTCAATGGCAAAAGGAATACAGAAACCATAAATATCAGCTCTCGTGACATCTTCAAAATGACAACGAGGAACAATACCCGCTTCAAGTAGGGTTCGAACAACCTCGAGGTATTCTTCCACAACCTGTTTTCGCGTTTTGTTTAATTTCAAAAAAATGTGGTAATCAGAGACAGAAGTTAGAATCCCTGTCTCCTTGAGTCCAGCCGCAACTACAAGAGGAACATCTTCTTTTTTTGCTCTGATCCAGCCAGTAATCTCAGGATACCTGTAACCAAGGGCGAGACAGTTTTCCACCGCTTCACGATCTTTCGCGCTGTAAAGGAAAAACTCCGTCTGCCTTATGACACCCTTTTCGCCTCCAAGCTTGTGCAAAAAAGTATAAAGATCAACTATTTGTTTAACGGTGTACGGTGGTCTAGACTGTTGACCATCTCGGAAGGTGGTATCGGTGATGAATATCTCATCCGCAGGATCGATGGCGATGATACGATTATCAAAATCTATGCGCGCCACCTCATGGTAGGGAAATATTTCTTTCTGAAGATTAGGCTCCAGAACATCCTTCAATTCGTATTGCCAGAATTTTGTGTGTTCATGCTCAAGTACCTTTTTCTTTTGACTCCACTTTGCCATTCTTTCCTCCTATCTAAAAAAAAGGCGCCTGAGATTTCATGCGCCCTTCTCAGACTTTATTTTGTACGGGCATTACTATCTAGGGAATTGAGGTGCACCACATGGGAGGCAGGGTTTCGGTTCCCCGCCACGCTGGATTCTTTCTGGAACTTCTAAACAAAAGTGTTTGAACGAACACATACTTTGTCTTAAAAATTTGCTAGTTTTATTACTTTTTTTTTCCTCTCTTGTCAATAAAAATTACTGCACAACCTTCAAGGAAAGTTCAAGCAACTGTTCCACACTTACGCGGGATGGTGCTTCTGTTAGGGGGCACGCTGCCTTCTGAGTTTTCGGGAAGGCTATAACCTCTCTTATCGTTTCTGCACCCGCCATCATCATAACCAGTCTGTCGAAACCAAGCGCTATCCCGCCATGAGGTGGAGCGCCGTATTCCAATGCTTCGAGAAAGAAGCCAAATTTAATTTGTACTTCCTCCGAACTCAAATTGAGCACATCAAAAATTTTCTTCTGCAACTTGGGATTGTGAATCCTGATACTTCCCCCGCCTATTTCCGCGCCATTCAGAACAAGATCGTAAGCTCTGGCTCTAACACGGTCGGGAGCGTCATCCAGGATTCCGAGATCTTCTGTCTTTGGTGCTGTGAACGGATGATGGACCGAGACAAGCCGTTTTTCTGTTTCGCTGTATTCAAAAAGAGGGAAGTCGGTAATCCAGGCGAAGGCAAATTCATCGGGACTTATGAGATTCATTCTTTGAGCAATGTAAATACGGAGATTCCCCAAAGATTCGTGCACAACTGATGGTGCATCAGCTACAAAGAGTAGTACATCTCCTTCCTTAGCCCCTACACACGATTCGATGCCTGCCATCTCCTGTGGGGATAGAAACTTGGCAATTGGAGATACCCAACTGTCTTTCTGTATGCGGGCCCAAGCAAGGCCTTTTGCGCCGTAATTCGCTGCGTAGTCGCGAAATTCATCCAGATCCTTTCTAGACACTGTTCTTGCATCGCTTAACTTAATGGCTTTTACGACACCACCTGCGGCAATTACCTCACGGAAGGCATTAAAGGCCGTATTTGCCAGAATATCGGTCAGATCCACCATCTCCAAACCAAAACGAAGATCCGGATTATCCTTTCCATAACGAGATATCGCTTCCTGGTAAGTCAAGCGGGGAAAAGGAATTTTCAATTCACGGTCCAGACATTTCCCGAACAAATCTGCCATATAGCTTTCTATTGTAGCTATTATGTCATCCTCTTCTGCAAACGACATCTCCACATCAACCTGTGTAAACTCAGGTTGACGATCTGCCCTCAAGTCTTCATCACGGAAACACCGCACTATCTGGAAATACCGATCAAAACCAGCGATCATAAGCAACTGCTTAAAAAGTTGGGGTGATTGAGGTAGGGCATAGAATGACCCAGGATAGATCCTACTGGGCACAAGGTAGTCCCGCGCACCTTCCGGTGTGCTTTTAGTGAGAAATGGTGTTTCTACCTCTATAAATCCAGCATTGTAGAAGTACTCCCTTGTGACAGCAGCAGCATGACTTCTCAATATGATATTTCTCTGAACAGAGGGTCGTCTCAAATCAAGATAACGGTATTTCAAACGGATATTTTCAGAAATCTCCGTCGCTCCATCGATCACGAATGGAGGTGTCCGAGCTTCACTTAAAATGTTGAGCTTATCTGCAAAAACCTCAATTTCTCCCGTTTTGAGCTCGAAGTTTTCCATTCCCTCGGGACGGCGTCTGACCACTCCCTTAATGGATATTACATATTCATTTCTAATACGGTGGGCCTCTCTGTGAGGTTCGGGATTGAATTCCGGGTTGAATACAATCTGGACGATCCCGCTTCTATCACGAAGATCCACAAAGATAACCCCGCCATGATCCCTCCTCCTGTGTACCCATCCCATAAGGATAACTTCCCTACCTATATCGCTAACCGTTAGTTCACCACAGTAATGTGTTCTTTTCACCTTTTTCCCTCTCTATAAAGCCACTGGATTTTCTCAAAGACATCATTAAGGCAAATTAAAACCTGCTCGCTACTTCTCATATCCCTAAGAATTGCTTTATTTTCCTGTATCTCGCTCTCCCCGATTATCAAAGTATAAGGACAACGGAGCTTATCTGCTCTTTTAAGCTGACTCTTCAAACTCCTTTCACAGTAATTCATTTCCACAGGTATTCCATTTATACGCAAGGTGTTACACAGATGATAGGCCAAAGACTGGGCAAGTTCACCCAGAGCAGCAATAAAGAGAAACGGGTTTTCTTCCCGAAGCTCCGGTGGATTAGGAATTATTTCGAGGAGCCTTTCCATACCTACCGCAAACCCTATCCCTGGAATGTCGGGTCCACCCAGGGATTTAACAAGCCCATCGTAGCGTCCGCCACCAGCCACTGCATTCTGGGCACCAAGGGCAGTTGTAGTAATCTCAAATGCTGTTCGGGTGTAGTAATCAAGTCCTCTGACCATCTTTGCATTAACTTGATAAGGTATTGCAAAACGTGCAAGGGATTCACAGAAAACAGCGAAGTGACTGTTGCAACTTTCGCATAGATAGTCTTTTATTGAAGGTGCGAAATTCACTATTTCCCCGCAGGAAGGCACCTTACAATCAAAAACCCTCAATGGATTAACATAGAGGCGACGCTGACAGTCCTGACAGAGATCCCATTCCCTTTTATTAAGATAATCTACAATTGCCTCTCTAAAAATAGGACGACAGCTTGAGCAACCCAGGGAATTGACCTCTATTTGATAGTCCCGCAGTCCCACATCTTTCAGAAACTGAACAAGCATGAGAATCAGCTCTGCATCGATCCTGGGATCGTTGTAACCCAAGATTTCCACATCAATTTGATGAAACTGACGTAATCTGCCTTTCTGTGGACGTTCCCGACGAAACATAGGACCTATGGTGTACAGTTTTGCAATAGGATCAACTGTATACAGGTGATGCTCGATGAATGCCCTTATGATAGAAGCTGTCGCTTCAGGTCTTAAGGAAAGATACTCATCACTCTTATCAAGAAACGTGTACATCTCCTTTTCCACAATATCCGTGGATTCTCCAATACTCCTACGAAAAAGCTCCGTTTTCTCTAATACGGGCACCCTTATTTCCCGGAACCCGAAATGAGAAAAAATCTCTCTAGCCTTTTCTTCTACAAATCGCCACTTAGGGGAATCCTGAGGTAAAATATCCTTAAAACCTTTTACCGCCTTTATGTTCACCGTTACTTACTCCTGGAATAGCAGAACCGGTTAACATATTATGCATTTTAACGCAACATAAAGTGATTCACTCTACTTCTTTCTTGTAAGTTTCCACATCTACACCTGAACCATCGGAAGTAATTGTTACAGCTCCATGTAAATCAGTTCTTAACACCCTTACTCCTCTTTCGGCAAGACGTGTGAGAGTTTCAACGTGAGGGAAACCGAAAGGATTATCTCTGCCCGTAGAAATGATCGCTATTTTTGGCTTCAAAGTCTTCAACAGTTCATCAGACGTGGCATGATGACTGCCGTGATGGGAAACCACAAGCACAGATGCCCTGATATCTGGATGTTCATAAACTATCCTTTTCTCAACTTCCTGAGATATGTCCGACGGAAGAAAAACAGAGCAATCCTTGAACAACAGTTGAAAAACCAATGCTCGATCATTGATTGTTCCTTCATCAGAGTCTGCAGAAGGGTTTAGCACCCTAATGGAAATACCACCAAATTCAAAAAATGTTCTTTGCTCTTTCAATATTCGAACGTAAAGCTTTTTCTTTACAACTGTTGTCTTCAGAATGTGAAACATCTCGTCGTCAACTTCATCACCGTTGTACCAGAATTCTTTTACAGGAAAATTTTCCACAACGTATAAAAGTCCCCCATAGTGATCGGGATGAGGATGGCTAAGGGCAACGACGTCAAGACTTGTAATCCCACTGTGGAGCAAGTAAGGCACAACAACAGACCTCCCTATGTCGAAGTGACTTTTATGGTATCCTCCACCGTCAAGCAGAATGTGTTTGCCTTCTGGTGTGGTAATTAAAACTGAGTTTCCCTGCCCTACATCTAGAACAGTTATACGGAGAGAACCATTCCTGTTTGTTTTTAAAAGAGGATTCGTATAGTGGAAAACAAAGATTGCAATAAAAAGAATAGTCAATAAAAGCGCAAATCTACACCGCATTTTTGAGGTGTTTCCCTCTTTGTAAAGATCCATTGTTTTAGTGAAACCGATTATCACTATGTACAGAAGAATTACATCCACCAATTTAGGCGGCGGAATGAAGAGGGAAGCAGATGGCAGTGCGCTAAAAAAATCGACAAGTAACAGTGATTTATCCACAAACCATGCCGCAAGATCAAGAAAGATGGAAGCTAAGGAGGTGGAAAAGGGATACGTAAAAAGAACAAACAAACACAGAGGAACTGTGATGAGACCCAGGATGGGAACAACAACTAAATTTGCAGGTATACCCACAAGGGGAAGTCTCTGGAAGTGATAGAGTAAAAGAGGCATCGTTCCCAGTGTAGCAGCAATCGTTACGGAAAGAAAGGTTCGCCCGGAATGTACCATTCTTTGGACGACCCTGGGAGATTCACTATTTTGCGTAGGAATGGGAATGAATGCCATTATGCGGTTTGTCAGATATACAATGGATAACACAGCCACGAAGGAGAGCTGAAAAGATGATTCAAAAAGTGAATGCGGTGCCACAAGCAGAATGATAAGAGCAGCCATAAAAAGAACATTGTAAATGTCTCTTAGCCTTCCCAGAAATGCAGCAAGAATGAAGAGGATTATCATTAAAGATGCCCGGATAACGGTGACTTTAGCACCGGCAATAGCAGTGTACACAACAACGGGAAGCATAGCAAACGTCAAAGAGATTTTCTTCACATCAAAACGCAACAGGAGATACGGGGATATACTGAGCAGACTACGAAACAGATAAAATGATACTATGGTAACAATTCCTACGTGGAAACCTGATATGGCAAGGATGTGGGACACCCCTGTGGCATTAAACTTATCTCTTATTTGCGGGGGAATTTCCTTTGTATCTCCAAGGATGAGAGCCTGGATAATGGCAGAGTTTGGCGGCCTCACTCTCTGATTTATGAGTTCTCTTAAATTTCTCCTAGCTTCGGAAAGAAGCCCCATAAAGCGACTGGTGTTTACCTTTCGGATAACAACATAATCCGTTTCCCTATTTAACGTGCAACGAACAGTTATCCCCCGGTGAAACAGAAACTTTGCGTAATCGAAACGCCCTGGGTTTTCAAAGTTTGTCGGCTTTCTAAGACGGGTCTTCAGATGCACGTAATGACCGTAATCCACGGACATATTTGGTGGGCCCACAGCGAAGACTTTTCCCTGAACGGGCATGGGCTGACCATTTTGGTTGTAAATATAACTGGCACTGAGCACGAATTCTGTTCTTTCGGAGGTGAATAAAGGGATTTCACTTACAACACCTTCCAGAGCAATCTTTTCATTACTTACGAAATTAACTACATGATTGGCCGGTACTTCGCTGTAAAAGTGGAGGTGATAGGTAAGCAGTCCTAAGAAAAAAAACCCAGCAAAAACAGAAAGTAGGGAAAGAAGCGGCCGATTCAAATAACGACTTAACAAAATGACAAGGAATGAGGCAAAAAGCGCACCAACTATAACAGAAAACTCGATTTGCGACTTAAACGATAAAACGATTCCACCTATAAGCGAAATTAGGGGAAATATAAGAGGTGTTTCCATCTGGCAAACTCCTAAAGCAACAGCATATACATATTCTGTTTCGCAAAAGCTACATTTTCAATTCGTAAAATTTATCTTGACATAGTGATTTACTTGAAATATGAGAATTGCCATAATTTGAGGACGCGCATGAAAACAAAAGTGAGAAATTTTAAAGATCTATTCGGTTTTTGCTTTTTCTTTAGCTTTAGGGTCAGGGTCTGCCCGATAGGCTCTTGACCGTTTATGCAGGAAAAAAGGAGCCGTGGGCAGACCAATAAGTCCCCACGGCTCTAAAATTTTTAAGGGCCGGGGGTTCAACACGGCCCTTTTTTCATATTCATTCAAAGTTTGGGGGTGCAACATGAAAGGCAAAAAATGGGTGGGAGTTTTACTATGTGCGTGTGTTATTATTTTAGGATACCTGTCACCTGCCATTTCCGGACCAGGTAGCATTAAAGTGGGAGCTGCAATAAATCTGACTGGTCCTGCCTCCACCTGGGGTCAATACCATGCAAAAGGTATACAGGATTACTTCCGATATGTTAACGAAGTTAAAAATGGAGTAGGTGGGAGAAAAATCGAAATGATCCTTGTTGACACAGCATACAAGGTGCCAGAAGCAATTGCCGCGGTAAAAAAATTTGCCGTACAGGACAACGTACACATGATTGCCACCTGGGGAGCCGGCGAGGGATTGGCTGCAAAACCCATTATCCAAGAGTACCGCATTCCCACAATTAACTTCTCAACAAGCTGGGAACTTCTGGAAAAACCTATAGATTACATGTATTTACCTTTTGGACACTACAAGATGGATTGCTACGCCATTCTGGATTATATAAAAGCCATCCACAAGGGTAGTGAACCTCCAAAGGTAGGCTTGCTCACCTTTAATAATGCCTATGGTAGATCCATTCACCAACCCAGTTTGGAGTACGCAAAAAAGATCAAAGTGAATATAGTGGCCGTCGAAGAATTCCCTCCCCGGGCAGTTGACCTGACTACTGAACTCCTCCGTCTTAAAAATAATGGTGTGGAGTACGTATTCATGCAGATGCTACCTTCCGCCATTATAACAGCATTCAAAAGTGCCGACAAAATCCAATACAATCCCATGTTTTTTGGGACGTGGACATCAACAGATCCCGATTTCTTCAAAATGGGCAAAGGGCTTATAAGGGATAGACTGATTATTCAGTTCCCTGGAGGATTACCCTCGGACAACACTCCGGGAATAAAATTAATGGAACAGTTATGGAAACGCTATGGAACCGTCAAGTCATTCGATGCAGCCTACTGGGAAGGTGTTGTAGTAGCGATGATAATGGAGAGGGCTTTTACGCGCGCGCTGGAGATGTACAAGGACATAACCAGAGAGACCATCAACAGAGCAATGGAGAATTTCAGAAACGAGGATTTCGGTGGGTTAGTGCCTAAAGTTACGTATACTCCAAATGACCATAGTGCATCCTTTAAGGCGCGCATCGTTAAAGTTAACGAAGACGGAACATTTGTTCCACTTACAGAATTCTTTACACCCGGCAAAGATAAGATAAAACTTTTGAAGAAGAAATGAAAACTTTCAGAGGAGAACCAAGCATATTAAAGAATAGAAATCCGGAAGATCGGCAGGCTGAACTTTCAGTTCAGAACCTCTCTCTATCATTTGGTGGTGTAAGGGCGCTCATAAACGTAAGCATTGAGGTCCATACAGGCGAGATATTTGCCGTGATAGGACCAAACGGTGCAGGCAAAACTAGTCTTATGAACTGCATCACCGGTTTCTACAAACCTCAGGAGGGAAGGATTGTATTTAATGGTAAGGATATTACGGGGCTCAACCCCCATAAACTGGTAAAGTTGGGTATAGGAAGAACTTTTCAAAATATAGAGCTCTTCCCACGTATCTCGGTCATTTCCAATCTGATGCTGGCAAGACATATCCACACACGTTATCCTTTTCTAAAGGCCCTCCTCTTCTCCCGGTCAGTCCGCGAGGAGGAAGTCAGTCACAGACGCATCCTGGAGGAGCTCATAGATTTTCTAGAAATTCAGGCGATCCGCAAAAAACCTGTAGGTTCCCTCCCATACGGTATGATGAAAAGAGTGGAACTGGGAAGGGCATTGGCACTTGAACCAAAACTCCTCGTTCTTGATGAACCCTTTGCGGGTATGACCTTTGAGGAAAAAGAAGACATGGTCCGTTTCATAAAAGAGATCAACGAAGCCTGGGGACAGACAATTATCCTTGTGGAACACGACATGTCCATAGTCATGAGCATTTCCCATCGTATTGCCGTGCTCAACTTCGGTGAGAAAATAGCGGAAGGACTTCCTGAAGAGGTAAGAAATAATCAGGAGGTGATCCGTGCATACCTTGGATAAACCACCCGTCACGATTCCGCAGATGCTAATCTATCAAGCTCACCACTTAGATGACAAAGTATATGCTATTCGAGAAAAGGCATATGGGATCTGGCAAACCTATACGTGGCGGGATTACCTGGAGTACACAAAAAAAACTGCGCTTGGTTTGAAGAGACTGGGTGTAAACCGAGGGGATATTGTAGCCATTGTAACAGACAATATCCCCGAATGGTTATTCACAGAAATTGGGGCACAATCAATAGGTTGTACCACCATCAATTTGTTCACCTCCTCCATCCCTGAGGAACTCTGCTTTTCTTTGAACAGAGTAGAAGCAACCTGTGTAGTCGTTCAGAATCAAGAACAAGCAGATAAAATGCTAGAGATCAGGAACAAAACCCCTCATGTCCGCAAAGTTGTTGTAGTGGATACGACGGGCATGAGGGATTATTGGCAGGATCCCTGGTTTATACCCTTCAGGGAAGTATTGAAGATCGGGGAAAGAGCCGACTCGGAGACACCTGAGGAATTCTACAAAGAGGTAAGAAGAGGAAAGGCAGACGATATAGCGGTAATGATTCAAACGTCGGGTACTACAGGTGTTTCTAAACAGGCAATGCTCACTCATAGGGGCTTGCTCGCTATGGGGCGGAAATGGAAGGAAGCATTGAACTTGGAACCTGGTGAAAACTGGCTTTCCATGTCACCACCGGCCTGGATAGTGGATCAGATGTGGGGGTTAGGTGTGGCGTTGGTGTGCGGTATGACCATGAATTTTCCAGAAACGCCGGAAACTATAAGTGAGGATTTCAGAGAGATAGGGCCTGCCGTCATAGTCACTTCCTCTCGATTCTGGGAAGACATGGCCTCTAGAATCCGGGTAAAAATGAGCGATGCCGGTTACATAAAGAGAAAACTCTTCACATGGGCAGAGCTTATAGGGCGTAGGGTTATAGATTACCGCTTTAACGGCAGCGATATCCCTCTTCATTACAAAGTTCTCCACAGGTTCTCGTCTTTTGTGATCTACAAACCTTTGCTTGACCGCATAGGTTGCCTTCGCTTGAGGGCAGCTCTTACAGGAGGACACCCTATAAGTCCCGACGTAATCAAGTTCTTCCAGGCCATCGGCCTTAATCTAAAACAGTGTTACGGTCTCACAGAAGGTGGGGGAATATTCCAGGTTCAACCTGACAACGAGGTAAAACTGGAAACTGTTGGCAAACCACTACCGGGAGTAACCGTTCGCCTATCACCCGAGCAGGAAGTTCAAGTTAAAAGTGACACGCTCTTTGCAGGATACTACAAAGATTACAGGGCAACAGAGGCAGCTTTTACAGAGGACGGTTTTTTGCGCACAGGTGATGCGGGCTACATAGATCAGAACGGCCATCTCATAATAATCGGAAGAAAAGAGGACATTATTAGGGATAAAAGGGGGAATGCGTTTTCGCCTGATTTTATAGAAACCCGTTTAAAATTCAGTCCTTACATAAAAGAAGCGGTTGTCTTTGGGGAGGGAAGACCGTACATAACAGCCCTAATAAATATAGATATGGAGAATGTTGGAAACTGGGCTGAAGAACGTCTTATACCATTTACCACATATATGGATCTCACGCAGCGAGAAGAGGTGGAAGAGTTGATAAAAGCAGAGGTAAAGTCAATTAATAATCAGTTGCCAGAGGTCATGCGTATTAAAAAGTTCATACTCCTCTTCAAACTTTTGGACGCCGATGATGAAGAGTTGACCCGTACTGGCAAAGTGAGGAGACGTTTCATCTACGGTGTTTACATAGACCTAATAGAGGCAATGTATCGCCCAGGAACGGAAAAGGTAAAGTTCACCGGAAAGATCCGCTATCGGGACGGAAGGGTAGGTGAGGTAAGTACCACGGTGAGGATTATTGACGTAGACACTTCAGAGGGGAGATAAACGATGGATTTTCTACTCCAGCTTGTGATCAATGGTTTAAGTCTCGGTTTGTTGTACGGACTTTCTGCGATGGGATTCGTGATGATATTTAAATCATCTAGTGTCCTCAATTTTGCCCATGGGGAACTTCTCGCCTTTGGTGCTTACCTGTTTCTTGCTCTCACTACTTGGGGTAAGTTGTCAATAGGGTTAACCTTTCTAGTAACACTTGTTGGATGCTTCGTCCTGGGGTTTGTGATTGAACGCATTTTTTTGCGTCCCCTCATAGGAGAACCCCTGATATTTGTCATCATGCTTACCGTGGGTCTTGCAGCTATTTTCAAAGGTTTAATTCTTCTTTTGTGGGGCGGTAATCTCTACACGTACTCCGATTTTCTACCTAATTGGCTGGGCCTATCCCTTGGTTCGGTGAATATACCACCTGTTTACTCTATGGTGTTCATTGTGGGTATAGTTTTCTTAGCGCTCTTCGGTTTGTTCTTTAAATTTTCCTCCCAAGGTATCTATATGCGGTCGGTCGCAGACAATCAAAAAGCCGCTTTATCCCTTGGGGTTAACGTAAGAAGGGTCTTTGCCCTTTCCTGGGCCATTGCGGCGCTTGTCGCTGGAATGAGCGGCATAGTCCTTGGAATTATAAACGGCGTTAACGTCCATGAACTGAGTGCCATTGGGTTGAAGGTCTTTCCCGTTGTCATACTAGGCGGGCTGGAAAGCATTGGAGGTGCCATAATTGGTGGCATAATAATCGGTCTTCTCGAATCCATGACTGGCGGTTATGTATCTCCTTCTCTTAAAGATGTGGTACCTTACGTAGTCTTAGTACTCATCCTTATGGTGAAACCATACGGACTCTTTGGTGAAGTAGAAATTGAGAGGGTGTAAAAATAAGTGAAGAAACTCATTTTTCATCCATGTGGTAATTTCAGAGAAAGCTACGAAGAGGAGCTTAACATCTTCGAAACGGATTTTGGACGTTTATTCGTAATTCTCGGTATAGTGTTGTCACTCTTGCTCCCTTTCATCTGCAAACCCTATGTACTTTACGTAATAAATTTCATCTGCATCATGTCTATTGCCGCCGTGGGTTTAAACATCCTCATAGGTTACACAGGTCAGATTTCCCTTGGTCATGGGGCATTTTTCGGTGTTGGTGCTTACGGCGCAGCCATATTAGCCACCCGTTGGGAACTTCCCCTTTTTATCACCATTCCAGCTGCTGGGCTCATTTCTGCACTTGTAGGCATGGTCTTTGGGTTACCCTCCAGTCGACTGAAGGGCCTTTATCTAACAATAGCTACTCTGGCCGGTCAATTTATCATCGAATACGTCCTGGTTCACTGGGAATCAGTCACTATGGGCACAATGGGCATTACTTTACCTGCTCCGGACTTATTCGGATGGAAGATCAGGGGAGATAGGGCATTTTTCTTCTTAACGTTTCCTATATTTATCGTCATGATATGGTTTGCAGTCAACATTGTGAGAACCAAATACGGTCGCGCTTTTATGGCTATAAGGGATAACGATAGGGCTGCGGAAGGCATGGGTATTCCCCTCTTTCCGTACAAACTCCTATCCTTCGGTGTAAGTTCATTTTACGCAGGTGTTGCTGGTGCCCTTTTTGCTTACTACACGGTAAGCGTCACTTCCGAACCTTTTAACCTAGCCCTTTCGGTGGAGTTCGTAGCAATGGTGATCATAGGTGGTCTAGGAAGCATAACAGGTTCAGTTTTCGGCACAGTGTTCATAATGCTACTTAACGAATTCCTCCGTGTTATTACGGAAGCACTCATGAACATCCATTTTCTCTCTCACCTCGCGCTTAACATGGCCCCACTACGGGAGTTCACATTCGGGATTGCTATTGTCTTATTCATTCTTTTCGAACCTCGGGGGCTAGCTGAAGTCTGGCGCATTATAAAGTCAAGTTTTCGCCTCTGGCCATTCTCTTATTGAGAAGGTGAGTTATGCTTTTACAGGTTAACAATATCTCTGTTGTTTATTCTGATGTTATTCAGGTACTGAAAGGTGTTTCGCTTGAAGTGGAGGAACACAAAATTGTTGCCCTCTTGGGCAGTAATGGTGCCGGGAAAACAACAACCCTGAAAGCTATTTCCGGCTTACTAAAACCTGAAAATGGAAAGGTAACAGATGGAGAGATCATTTTCGATGGAAGACCCATCCATAACCTACCACCAGAAGATATAACGAGAATGGGGATCATTCAGGTTCTTGAGGGAAGACAGCCCTTCAAATATCTCACCGTTGAGGAAAACTTGAGGGTGGGAACCGCAACCCGTTTCGGTAAACCGTTCAGAGATGACATGGAAATGGTATACAACTACTTCCCCGCTCTAGCCAGCCGGAAGAAAGTTAAAGCCGGTTATCTAAGCGGTGGAGAACTGCAAATGCTCGTTATCGGCAGGGCACTCATGGCCCATCCCCGACTATTACTCTTAGACGAGCCTTCTCTGGGTCTTGCTCCCCTGGTTGTGCGGGAGATTTTCGGAATAATAAAAAGGATCAATGAAGAACAGGGAACTACCATTGTACTTGTGGAGCAGAACGCAAATATGGCCCTGCAGATTGCACACTACGGTTACGTAATGGAGAATGGACGAATAGTCATGGAGGGTCCGTCAGAAGAGCTCAGAGAAAATCCCGATATTAAGGAATTCTATCTCGGTATAGGTGCATCAGGAGAAACGAGAAATTACCAGGTGGTGAAATCTTACAGAAGAAGAAAACGCTGGTTATAAAGAGATGTTTTCCTGTATTGCCATATCCAGCATTTTTAGTTGGATTTCCGACATTCCGTTCCAAAAGTTAATCTGTGGTGTGAAAGCAATATCTGAAGAAACGTTTTTTATATAACCAGCCAAATGACCCATACTGTACCAAATAGAATTACAGGTTATACCACTTCCTACAACACGCATTCTGAGGTGGTTGTTGCCCACAACACTTGAAAAAAGAACACTGACGTTGCGGGAATAAAACACGGGCTCGGGGTTCTGATTACCATACGGGGCAAGCAGTGCTACCTGTGACAGTAGCTCGTGGCTTAAATTGCTCAACTCACAATGAGCATCTATGTGTGTACAACGAATGAAATTGCCTTCACCTAATCGTTTACCCACAATTTCCTCGAGCGTCCTGGAAAAATTCTCTATATCTTCCTCCCTTATGCATATACCAGCAGCCAACTGATGTCCCCCGTATGAGAGTAGGAGGTGATCACACTCACGGAGACTTTCGTATATATTGAAATCATTTACGCTCCGTCCTGAACCCCTGCCAATCCCGTCCTGGAGGCTGATGAGCATAACAGGGCGACGGTAACGATCAACAAGGCGGGAAGCTACTACCCCTATTACACCGGGGTGCCAATTTTTGGATGAAAAGACAAGAAAACGTCTACCCTCAAGATCGAAATCTTGCTCAATCTCTTTAAGGATGTCCTGGAGAATAGCCCTTTCCAAAGTTTGCCTCTTTCTGTTGTAGGTCTCAAGTCGACGTGCAATCTCCCTCGCTTCCTCAAGATCCTCGGTGAGCAGCAGTCGGACTGCGTCTTGAGGTGATCCCACTCTTCCTGCTGCATTTATACGGGGTATCAAACAAAAAGTAGCCTTGTTGGCATCTATCACTTGGTTCGCCAGACCACTAACTTCTTTTAGCGCCTTTATTCCTACGCGAGAATCCTCAGTGATGAGGTCCAGTCCTATCTTGGTCATAATCCTATTTTCGTCTATAAGAGGTGCGATGTCTCCCAATGTGCCTAAGGCAACGAGATCCAAATATTCCTTTAGATTAGGATAGGTGAATCGACCCCAGAATCCTTCCTGCCGCATAAGGGCTCTAAGAGCGATCAGGAAATTGAAAGCGACGCCCACACCGGTGAGATAGCGAAAAGCGAAACTACAATCTCTTTGGTTTGGATTTATAACTGCCAATGCTTTTGGTACCTTCGGGGGAATCTCGTGATGGTCAAGGATAATGACGTCCATTCCTTTCGATTTAGCGTATTCCACATTTTCCGTATCGGAGATACCACAGTCGACTGTAATAATTAAACTCGTACCCGTGTATTTTATTCTGTCAATTGCCTTCTTGTTTAAACCATAACCCTCCTCAATTCGGTCAGGTATGTAGTAATCAACGTTAGAGGTAACATTGTGAAGAAATTTTAACAGTATTACAGTTGCCGTGATGCCATCTGCGTCATAATCACCGAAGATCGTAATTTTTTCGTTGTTATGCAAGGCACGTATTACTCGTCTTGCACCTTTACCCATATCCTTCATTAGAAAGGGACTGTGTAAATCTCTGAGTGAGGGACTGAGATAGCGTTTAGCCGCATCAGTATCCCTAATACCTCTATTCACGAGTATCTGGGCAATCTCCGGAAGTATCCCAAACTCCTTTGATATCTCCTCTACCAATGTTCTATTTTCGTATGGGAATACCCACCTGGTAACTGGAAGACTACTCTTTTTTCCCATCATGATCCCTTAATGTGGTTTGAAAATCTCTTGAGCCTTTTGAGTTGGAAATTGTGCCTTATGTTATCCACCATCACCGGAATGTCAAGAAGAGATTTATTTCTAACACGTACAAAAAAGTTTTGCTTAAAATACAAAATTATTTTAAAAGTTTCTAAAATCTCGAAAGTTCCGACGGGCTAAACAATGGCATGTAGAAAAAAAGAAAAAGGTCTCACACTAGTGGAGATAGCTATTGTTCTTGTCATACTAGGTATTCTCATTGGTCTTGGGGCTGCATTTGTGGGACCTCTAACGAAAAGGGTAAAAATATCAGAAACACGGGATATCCTCAATGCATCAGTTGAATCAATCGTCGGCTTTGTCGCTAAAAATAACAGACTACCAGGACCTACAGAATTCAGGAACGCCGTAAGGAACCCCAATGATGCGTGGGGGAAGGCTCTAGTTTATTTTGTGGATGAAAACCTCACTTCGGTGCCTCCGAATCCTGCTGAAGGTATATGCGGTAGGAAATTAACCAATATTATCGTCTGCCTAGACGCAACATGCACAAACCAAATACCAAATGTGGCATTTGTTGTGGTCAGTGGCGCAGGGAACTTTAACGTACAGACAGGTCCCCTCTCAGTGAGTCCCGGAGGGAAACAATTTATCAGAGTGTATGAACAGGACACACCAAACATAGATGAGTACGCAGGAGATTTTACAAGGCCAGAGGAGTACGACGATCTCGTAAAGTGGGTTGCTCTGGATGAGCTCCGTATTAAAGTAGGATGTCAGGGGTCCCAGTTGAAAATACTAAACAATGAACTTCCGTGGGCATACGTGGGAACTCCTTACAGTGCCACTATTTATGCTGAAGGTGGTGTTCCCTTCTCGACCGGGGGAAAATATAAATGGTGTAGGCAGGGAGATAACCCAGCGGGTCTTACCTTCAACCCGAACGTTTCTTCCACAAACTGCATTACATTACCTGAGGGATCATGGGGCCAGAGCACCAGTTTGACCATAAGTGGCACACCAACAACGGCAGGAACATATAACCTAACCTTTTTCGTAAGGGATAACCAAGATAGCGCAGGTTCAGACGATAACATCACCCAAAAATCTTTTGTGCTCACTATAAACACTTCAACCAGTGGTGGGGGAGGCATCAGATTCCGCATATGGAACAACACAGGTGCACAAAGGGACTTTACCCTATCTGGAGTATGCCGTAATAACATAAATCAGGGTAGTGAAGTTACTTCTTCTACCCTGTATTTGGAAGAAGGTGGTTACTTTCTTGTACATGCATCTGATCAAGGTACTTGCAATGCTTCCGTTATTCTTATGCTTGACCATAATAATGCCTTAGCAGCAGATAGCAATGGTAATCGTGAACTATATGTCACCACTTCAGGTTTCGTGGATAGATAAAAATGGTCTTTCTAGAAAAAAAAGCGAAAGGAGTCCCACCCGGCCTCTTAAGACTAGTTAAGGAAGGAAAACATTTCCCAAAAGTCGTTTTTATCATTTTGTCTTCAGTACTTGCTCTAATTGCCGGTTTTGGTGTTTTATATCTCTTTGAAAATAAAAACTTCCAGAAAATGCTCACCGTCTCCCAAAGATCAGAGGGAGTAGGTCCTGCCCTTAGTTCACAGATGCCAGTGGTTTCTTACGAAACAAAAGATACAGATAAAGTAACTCAGCGGAGCGCAAGATTCACCGCAGCTTTCGACCCACTCACTCATGGTACAAACCGGCTAGAAAAGAGAAGCGTTCAACAAACGGAGGATATGAAACAACCTAAATTTGAGAAGAAGGGGGTGATAAAGGAAAACGAGGGAAAGGTTATCTCAGTAAAAGCCGCTATACGGGAGGTGAGAAAGGAAAAATCGTCTGAAGCACATTCAAAAAAGACCTTGGCTTCTATTAACGTTGGTCACCTATACAGGGCTTATGATCTGGAAACTGAGGGAAAACTGGAGGAAGCTGTCCGGGAATATATTGAGTACACAAAAACCATTGAGCTGAAAGATCCCTTGATCATCCACAAGATCGTTACACTTTATCTACTTCTGGGAAACCTGCAGGAGGCCTCCCGATGGGCGGACTTTGCGTTGAGAGAATGGCCGAACAATCCTCTTATCTTGGCAAATTGCGGTTTACTAAAGGCGAAACTAGGCAATTTCAATGAGGCGGAGGGTTTATTTAAAAGGGCAATAGAATTAGATCCGGAAAATAAAAACGCGCTCTTCAACTTTGCCGTTCTTAAAGAGAAAAAGAAAGAGTATCACGAGGCTCTAACGTTATACGAACGCCTGAGTGAAAGGGGTGACCTTGAAGCCCAAAAGCATGTGATGAGATTGAAAACGCAAGAATCGGACTTAAAAAGTTCCCAGAATAAATAAATTTTGCTCTAAAAAATTTTACCCTTGACAATATGTTGCAAAACAGCTACTGCAGATTAACCCAAACTGAAATAAGCTATAAGAAGGAGGGTAGAAAAAATGAGAAAAGGCGAGAAAGGTTTTACGTTGGTGGAGTTGGCAATAGTCCTAGTGATCATCGGTATTATACTTGGGGCTGTGCTTAAAGGTCAGGAATTGATGAACAACGCGAGGCATAAGAAGTTCATAAGCGATACAGGAAAAAAGTTTGAAGTCTCAGCGTGGGCATATTACGACCGTAATGGACGTTTCCCTGGAGACTCCAATAAAGACGGAGTGATTGGTGATGGCAATGTAAAGACCGACCTCGTAGACAATGGCAAGTTACTTTCCAGTTCGGATAATCCCGTTACAATTGGTGGATATTCATTCTTAGTGGGGCTGGGAAATGACAATGGTACTCCCAAGAAGAATGTTTTAGTTATTTGTCCCGCAACGGGTGGTACATGCAATACAAGCATCTCCGATGATGAGATTGAGTTCTTCAAAGCTTTAGATAACTCTATAGATGGCACAACGGATGCTGGTGTAGGCGTGGTAAGAGGAGCTTCATCCGCCACGATTAGCTCTGCCTCATGGGTTGCAACACCTTCTGGTATTGTGAGCTCAACCTCTGATTGGACTTCTGCATCAAAGGCTCTTGTCTATTACTTCGACAGAAAGCCATAAATCAGAAAAAAGGGGGGCTTTTATGCCCCCCTTTTTATTTGCCATTGTGAAATCACCGGAGAAAATCCTATTTTCTCTTCTACTTCTGGTATTCGTCTTAGTGGGCCACATTTATCTTCCCAACATTGGGGGGATCCTAGCCAAGCAAAACGAACTTATCATCTGGTTCATTTCAGGACTGATTGTTTTTATCTCTTCCTTGAAAGTCCTTATAAAAAAATCTTTCAGGGAATCCCCTCAAAATGTCTACGTTTTTCTTTTTGTAGCATGTTGGTTAGGAAGTAGTCTCTTTTCAGAGGCAATTTACAACCAAGATTTATTTCTCACCCAGTGTTTCTGGCTTCTTGGGGGGGTAGTTCTCTGGATTTCTCTACTTCAGTTCGAACTGGCGGAAAAAGATGAGCTAATATTCCTTTCGCTGATCTTTATCTCTGCCGTGATTGAATCTTTAATCGGTATTATTCAGTTCTTCGGGTTGTATAAATACATCCCTGTGACCCCTTCCCCAGCTGAAGGGATCGTAGGTGGCGTTTTCCAGCAGAAAAACCTATTCGCTTCCTGGATTGCTACGGGGGCCGTTGTGAGTCTTTACATCATTACGACACCTCATTTCAAGAACCTCACCTCAAGTAAAAAAATTCTTTTTTGGATAGGGGTTTTCACGATCACCCATAGTCTAGCTCTTGCCCAATCTAGGGCAGGCCTCATAGGTATAGTACTAGCCATTGGTGTAGTTGTTCTGGCGAAGAAAACCGGGTTGCAAAACTTCCGTGATAAAATAATCATCTGGCTAATAATTTTTGTTTTGGGTTTGACTTCTGGATTCACTCTACTTAAATTCCAATACAAACTAAGCGTAGAGAAATTCACCGAAAAGCAACTATCATGGTTTACAGATCCCAACCAGACTACTTACAAAGAACGCATTCTCATGTTAAAGACCTCAGTGGATATGTTTTTGGAAAAACCTTTAACGGGTCAGGGGTTCGGTAACTTCCCGAGTCTTTATGCCTACTATCAAGCAAAAAACATAAAGGCAGACGATTACTGGAAATCACTGGGGGGGAGCTTTACACATCATCCCCACAACGAAATAGCCCTCATCGTTGCTGAAAGTGGGATTCTGGGACTTATCGGCATGGCTATCCTCTTATTGGGTCTTGTGCGATTCGTCCCCACTATGGGTATTCCGAACGCTTTTAAATATCTGGCTTTCTTGACCCCTTTGCTCTTCCATACGCTAGTCGAATATCCCCTTCACAATTCCGTTCTTCACTGGCTTTCCTTTATACTCATCTTTGCTCTCGCCACAAGACACGCTGTTAAAGAAACAAAGATCAACATTTCTCCAAAGTTAACCATTACCCTAAGTATTCTTTTTTCTTGCCTTTTCATCTTATTCTCCGTATATTGGGTAAAAACCTATGTAGCCTATAATCAGTTTGTAATCTGGTTTAATGAGTACTCTTACGGCAAAAACGCAAAAGTACAAAATCTCGAACCGGCGACTAAAAATTTCTACCTCAGACCGCTTGCGAAACCCATGTTAATGTTCGCTAAAGCAGAAGAGGCGGTTAAAGATGTTGACAAAAACAAGGAATTTCTGAATGATTTTTTAAACTGGTCAGAAATGGAGAAGAAAAGATTACCCATCCCGCAGGTGTTTCAATATGAGGCATATGTTTTCCTAAATCTAGGTATGCACTTCAAAGATATCTCTTACTTTAAAGAAGCTCTAAAAACAGCCAACGAAGGGCTTGAGCTTTACAACAACGATGAGTTTTTAAAAAAGTTAAGAAAAGTTATTGCTGTTGAAGCAGCGAAAGTAATAATGAATCGTTTAAGATACCCACAGGGGAAAACCTTTTCAAATGAACCATGAATACACTGTTGTTCGTGGGTATCTTGTTAATCGTGGTGGGGTACGGATTGCTTTTTTATGTCCCACTTAACTCATCGGCGGATAGGATTTTCGCGCAGGCCATTGTCGGAATGGTACTGAGCATTGGAGGTGCTTTTTTAATTGCCCTCTATATCTACAGAAAGAGATGAGTAAAGTTTGAAGTGACAAAAAAGGCGTATATAAGTTTTGAAGGAGAATACGCGAAAGTCTTTATCCCGGAAGGAGATACAGAGAAAAGCGCATTTTTCCATGTAGAGTCAAACCGCATATTTTCTTTCGTCAAAGATAGAAAAATAAAAAAAGTTTCTGTTACCCATTTCATTCCTGAACTTCTGTCATTATCTATCCCGCTTGTCTTCTCGCCGGAAACAGTACCTAAGAAAAGAATTTTGGAAAACCTTATAAAAGTGGAAATTAACCGAAGACAAACTGGCGTAGGAGGTTATTCCTTCAGCTACGAGATATGTGAAGTTTCGGGGAAAGTTCAGCTAAGGGTATATGTGGTAGATGAAAAACATCTGGAGAAGGTGGAAAACTTTATAAAACAAGATATAGACGTTTCCTCCTTTTATCCTTTCTTCATGCCTCTCATGGAATTTGTGAAACAAGAGAAGGGTTCTTTGGAAGGTGATTTTATATTATGTTTTATCTCAGGGGATATGAGGTACCTCTACATATTCCGGGGTAGGGAGATGATACTCCAAAGGAGTTTCCAAGGTGTGGAGGGGGAAATTACGGAGGAAGACAACTTCAACATAAGTGCTACCATCAACTACGCGATTCAAAACTTGCGCATAAAACCGGAAAAATTTTTTCTCGTTGGAGTTAAGGAAAAAGTTTTCCCAGAAACACCTATTCCCTGTGAAATTATTTCGATAGATAACGGTGTTGAAGACTTTCTGATGTGTTACTTACTTGCCAAATTTGAAGATCACCTAGAAGGAAAGGGATTCTTGCCACCATCCTACGTGAGTTACAAGAAGGCCAAAAAAATCGGAAATTACTTAGTGGCATCTCTAGTTTGTCTTTTTTCTCTTAGTTTTCTCTGGGATGCAGTATTGATCTCTGATACAGTTAAGTTGACAAATACGTTAAAAGCACATAAGAGGGAAATTGCTTCTCGAGAAACTGACTTTTTCAAATCCCTTGAATACATAAACCGTTTTGAAAGCAGTGTTAAACCCATTTTAGATCTTCAGAACAGAAAAAACAGGACAGATGACATAAGAGAAGCACTCTACCCTATAGCGGAGGCTTCAAAAATTGTGCAGGTAAAGTTGGTAAACATAAACGTTGACAACGGAAAACCCCAGAAAATATCGGTTACAGGTAGTGTCCCAAAAAGTTCATTTTCTGAGAGACAGATAACGTATATGCAATTTAGAAAGGTACTCCTGGAAAAAGGTTTGAAAATAGAGAATGAAAAATGGAGTTTTGTAAATGGTGAATTCCACTTAGAGGGAACGTATGACGCTGGTGGAGCACCTAAAAATTAAAAAACTGAATCTGCTAGTCGTAGTTACAGCCTTACTTTTTCTGGCTACTCTGCTATTTTCAGGGGGTCTTTATCTTACAAAAATGAAAAATGAACTCAAGGAGAATATCAGGGTGCTGGAAATAGCAAAATACAAGATTCTTAGAATAACTATGCTGGAACAAGCCCTAAAGCGTATCTCTTTATCCAAGTATTCTACCCATTATGCAGTTGAAGTGGCAAGATTGGCTGATACGATTAACGCAAAATTCCCGGAAGCTAAACTGGAATTGCAAGATCCTGCTATTGATGGCAAGGAGGCGGTATTCAATTTTACTGTAAAGGGGGGTGGTAATTTTCGAAGGTTTTCAGAATTGGTGGGTTTCTTTGAACAGGAGGGTTATCCCGTCATCTTTTTAAAAAAACTCTCTCTCCGAGAAAATGGTAACGTCCTTGAATATGAAATTTCAGGGGAGATAAGGTCCATTCTATAAGATTATGAAGATAAGACTTATTTCGGCTTTATTCCTCTTCTTGTTTTCCACTGCGCTACCCCTCGTGGCTTATAAGGCAGAACCACCGAAGTATTTAACTACTCGGGAGTTGCAGATTGCGAATTACCAGGAACCGTTTGATGTTCAAGTTGCGGAGAGAAAGGTCTATCACATTTCGACGCTTGATAATCCTTTCCGTTTCAAGTCAGTAATACTAGCTAAAACCGAAGGGGAAACAGCTCAGAGAACTCCTTTTATTCCTTCGCTTTCGCTAATCTACAGTGGTATCGAGAGATACGCCTTAATAGGCGAAGAAATACTCGAAGAGGGCAAAAGGGCTGGTGAGTTTGAAGTAATTAAAATTCTTGAGGACAGAGTTTTGATAAAGGACAAAAGAGGGCAGAAGAGATGGTTGAAACTCGAATACTTTTAATGCTTACATTTCTTTTTATTTTTATTTTAGGGTGTAGTGAAAAAATAGCAAAAAGTGAAATTCAGATTCCCTTAACGGAGCCTAGCCGCCAGGAAGTTAAGCACAGCAAGGACGAAAAATCAGTTCCTGATTTTCGTGTAGACAACATTCCTCCTGTTGACCCTCTGAAGATTAAAAAGATTTCCATCAATGTTAAATCAGCTCCTCTCAGGGAAGTTCTCATAGTGTTTGCTAAAGATGCCGGCTTGAATTTGATTTTTGAAAATGATGTGAGCTCTGAAATCCCAATTACTCTTGTGTTAAAAGACGTAACCATGAGAGAGGCGCTCGATGCTATTATGGCATCCACGGACTATTTTTATAACATCGAGAGAAACACATTAAGGATAGCTGCTACAGAGACAAGGGTGTTTCATATGAACATCTTCCCCATCCACCAGACGTATTCTGTCGATGTGGGTGGCGACATCTTAGGTGGTGTTACTGGAGCACTCACAGCGGGTGCAACAGCTGCGGGCGGGACCACGGGGTTGAAGGGTAATGTTACCAAATCGGAGAGGTCAGATGACACAGCCTATAAAATCTGGGATTCCATAGAGAAAGCACTTTCTTCTATTATCGGTGTTTCTGGACCTGCCGCAGCAGGGCTTAGATCTGCTGCTCCACCTTTACCTTCAGAGCCGGGAGCAGTCCAGTCAGGACAGATTAGGCCCGTTGCACCGATCACTGAGAGTTTCGTGGTTAATCGTGTTACAGGCACCATAGTAGTCACGGCAACTAAGAAGAAGATGGCAAAAGTGGAACAGTATCTGAATAGTATTAAAGAGGTTATGGGGAGGCAAGTTCTGATTGAGGCAAAGGTGATAGAAGTCGGCCTTTCAGATGCTTTAAGATATGGAATTGATTGGTCCTTTTTAGGTCAATGGTCTCATGGGACGAAGAACTGGTCCGTGAAGGCAGGGATGCCTCTATCATCTTATCTGCCCACTGTATCGCCTTACTCTGATTTGAGATTTACACTTACCACAACGGCCATAAAAGATTTCTCCTTGATAGTAAAGGCTCTTGCCGAGTTCGGTGACGTAAGAACCCTTTCTAATCCACGTATAAACATCATGAATGGGCAAACTTCCATACTCACAGTGGGGAGGAACACCACGTTTATATCGAAGGCCCAGAGCAACATCACAACCTCTGCAACAGGTGGAACTATTCTAACTTACACAGTGGAAACTAGTAATTTGCTCTCTGGTTTGATTATGGGCATTGTTCCCTATATTGACGAAAAAGGAGAGATAACCCTTACCATAACACCTGTCACATCAAATCTGGTTAGTATAAATGAGAAAGCCCTGGGTTCTTTGGAGTCTCAGACAGTTATCCAGTTACCTGTAGTGGACCTTAGAGACTTGAGCACCACTGTGAAAGTAAAAGATGGGGAAGTGGTCATTATCGGAGGTCTGATAAAAAAAGAAGAACATGTTTTGGAAAGCAAAACCCCGCTTTTGGGAGATATCCCCCTTCTGGGTTACCTCTTCAGGGGGAAGGATAAATCGCTTAAGAATACTGAACTTGTAATACTCTTGCAGCCAAGGATCATTTCAAAATGAGGTTGGGTGACCTTTTAATCACTAAGGGACTGATCACGCACGAGGAACTCGAGATAGCCTTGAGTGTACAGAGGATTACTGGCAAGATACTAGGCAGGTGTCTGAATGAGCTTGGGTTTATCACTCCACAGGAGCTAGCCAGCATACTTGCCATCCAGCATGGGCTTGAGTATATTGACGTGAAGAATTATCCTGTTCAGAAAGACCTTGTTCAGAAATTCCCGAGAAATGTAACGTTTGCGGAGCGTTTTTTACCTCTAGAGGAGAAAGATGGTTTGGTGGAAATAGCCATAGTGGATCCGGGAAATATTTTGGCTGTAGATAGGGTGAGAATGGTAACCGGTAAAAGGGTGAAAACCTATCTCACTGACGAAGAAAGTTTTGCAGATGCCATCGAAAAAATTTACTACTTCATTGAGAATCCCACTGATAGAGTAGTAAATGAAATCAATACCACTGTGCTAAACACAGGTACCCTCCCTCCTGAGAAATTACCTTATCTCGTGGAATCCATAATCGCAGAAAGTATAAGGAGAAGTGCGACAGATATTCATATCTCTGTCAATGCCGGTGTTCTAAGCGTGGCGTATCGAGTGGATGGTATTCTCGAATACGCCTTTTCGTTACCTCAAGTCGCTCATGCAGGAGTTGTTTCTCGCTTAAAGGTTCTTTCCAGGATAAACATTGCAGAACAGAGGCTACCTCAAGATGGCTCTTTCATATTTGATTTTTTGGGCAGGAAGTACGAAGTCAGGGTTTCCACCATACCCACAATCGAGGGCGAGAGTGTGGTCATGAGAATCCTCTTCGGTGGTTCAGAAGAAATATATCGTCTATCTAAACTAGGTTTCAATGACCAGTTGGTTGATGCCCTACGAGGTCTCATTAGAAAGCCACACGGCATAATTCTCATTGTGGGCCCCACGGGATCAGGAAAAAGTACAACCTTGTACTCACTTTTAAAAGAGGTAAACCGACTTAAGAGAAGTGTAATAACAATAGAAGACCCTGTGGAGTACAGAGTGAGCTTTGCAAAACAGAGTCAGGTGAATGAAAAGATTGGCTACGATTTTGCCCTGGCAGGTAGAAATTTTATGCGGCATGATCCAGATATAATCCTCCTAGGAGAGATAAGGGATGAAGAGACGGCAAGAATCGCCATTCGAGCATCAATAACAGGACATCTTGTTCTTAGCACATTACACGCCAATGATGCGGTAAGTGCTATTCCACGCTTGGTTGATCTTGGCGCTGATAGGTTTTTACTCAGTTCTTCTTTGTTAGCTGTACTGAGTCAGCGTTTGATTAGGAAAATATGCTCTTTTTGCAAAACAGAGAGAGAACCTGATGGAAGGGAAAGAGAACTTCTTCACAGGTTAGGTATGGAGATAAATGTAGTTTTTTATGGTCGTGGTTGTAACGCGTGTAGGCAGTCTGGTTTTCTAGGACGTTCGGCTGTTGGAGAACTCATGGTTTTGAATGACGAATTAAAAGAGATGGTCTATTCTGGTGCCTCGTATAGTGCTCTTGTTCAGGCAGCCAGGAGGGCGGGTATGGTTCCCCTCATGGTTGACGGGTTAAGGAAGATTAAAGAGGGAGTTTCTACCCTTTCTGAAGTTGAGAGGATATTAGGTTGAACCTCTATAGGTATAAAGCACTCGATTTGACGGGAAAGATAATAAAGGGTCTCGTAAGAGCTGAAAACGAAGGAGATGCCTTATCTGCCCTTGTTATGAGAAATTTGTATGTTCTGTCTTTCACTAAACTTCCCGATTTGTTCACACCTTTTTTCGAAATATTTACGAAGAAAATCAAAAACGGTGAGCTAATAGAATTTACAAGAAATCTTTCCACGATGATCAAGGCCGGCATACCACTCAACCACGCCCTTGCAGACATTGCAGAGAACACGCTGAATAAGAGATTCGCGGGGATCATTCTGGATTTAAGAGATTTTATTGAAAGTGGGTCCTCATTCAGCGAGGCAATAGCCCATCATCGTGATGTTTTCCCCCCTATTTTTTGTAATGTCATCAGGATAGGTGAAGAAACAGGAAACCTGGATGAATGCCTCAATGATCTTGCCGACCATTTTCAGCGGATAGAAGATCTAAGGACAACCATAAAAAGGGCTCTAACGTATCCCCTTTTTGCAATTGTTGCCTCTTTTGGAGCCATAGGTTTCTGGATAATCTACGTGTTACCGAAGGTGATAGATGCACTTAAAGGTGTCGGGGTAAAGATTCCTTTTATTACAAAAGTTCTTGTTAATATTGGAGCGTTACTGGGGAAATTCTTCTATCTCGTTCCTATCTTACCCCTATTTCTTGCCATCGCTTACCAAGTTCTTAAGAAAAACGAAAAGTTTAGATGGATAAAGAGTCACTTGAGTTTTAAGCTTCCCATTTTCAAACAGATTTACTATACACGCTCAGTAGCTCTTTTTTGTGAACAGATGAGGTTGCTTACGAAATCGGGAATACTCGTGGATAGGGCTCTTGAGATGACAGCTGAAGCCATTGGCAATGAACTTATGAAAAGAGCGGTGAGAAACGCCAGAGAAAAAGTTATAACAGGACAGGGAATCGCCCAATCGCTCCGGGAGGAAAATCTATTTCCACCCATGCTAATAAGACTTGTTCAAGTGGGAGAGATTTCGGGAAATCTAGATGAGCAGTTTGGTTTTTTGAACACCCATTATACAAATTATCTAATCAATTATTCGGATAGACTCGGCAAAATAATTGAACCTGTCGTCATCGGCGTTATAGGATTCTTTTTCGCAATAATATTGATAAGCCTTTTCGGTCCGTTGTATGAACTTATTTCAAAACTAGGAAAGATATAATGGACTACCTAAGTTTTTACCGATTAAAGGAGGATCCATTCGGAATTACACCAGATCCAGACTTCTTTTACCCGTCAAAGTGGCACACAGAGGCTATACAATCCATGGAATACCTCATTCAAAAAGGGGAAGGTTTTATGCTTCTGACCGGCGATCCGGGGACGGGGAAAACCACGCTTATAAGAACCTTCCTGAAGAAATACGATGGGTCTGAACTGTCCACTGTGGTTATATATCACTCCATCCTATCACCTCAGGAACTTTTGAAGTTAATGGCAAGAGAAATTATGAAAAACAAGGAGCTTTCCAGAGATTTTAACGTAGAAAACATAAATGATAAAGTTGAATTAATTAATTGCATTTATGAGGCATGCACAAAAAATAGGGAAAAAGGTTCGAAGAATTTGGTCATCATCGACGAAGCGCAAGATCTGCCAGAAGATACCCTAACCCTCATCAAGCATCTCTCAAATATAGAGTCAGAAAAAGAAAAATTCTTCAATTTTATTCTCCTTGCACAGCCTTACTTTGAGAAGATTCTCTCTAAACCGAGTTATTCGCAACTGAACCAGAGAATCAGCATTAAAGTTAATCTGTTCCATCTAGATAGAGAAGAAGTGGGAAACTACATCAAATTTAGGATTCAACGAGCAGGAGACGTCCCTATTAACTTTGACAGAAGGGCCATAAAGGAAATCTACAAAGCATCTAAAGGTATACCGAGACTCATCAATCTCATCTGTTCAAGAGCCTTAATGGTCGGTTACGTTAAAGGGTCCTACGAAATAAAAAAATCCTTTGTTAAAGCTGCCGTAGAACACCTTAAGTTAAAATTAAAGTAAATGTGCCGGTCAATGTAAATCCTCTTGATTTTTACAACACGTTGAAAGTAATAAACTTCTAAAAAGACTCGATTATTACAATATGTTGATGTTCACCCATACGTGGCTTCTGAAAAACTATTTGGGACTGTCATCGGTTCCAGAAGAACTTCTCGATCTTTTTGTTTACAATATATGTCCCGATTTCTTGCCTATTGTCTCAGAATTTAATGCAGCAATGACCCACAGCCCCTCGCGGTTCCGCCCAATACCCCAAAACTATCGCAAGGCTTCTTGTATTGTATTCCACCTACTGGTTGATGATATATCCCATTACGGATGCATAGACGAAGAACCTTCAACTTTTTTTCGACAGAATGCAAACGGGTACAGTTACGTGAGGGGACGTTACCTCGTGGATTCAATCATCACACTCTTTGAAAAGGCTGGAAAACCACTAGATCACATGAGGGCTGCGTATCGTTCCCATATGATAATAGAGATGACTTTTGACCTCAGCCTATACATTTTGCTAGGTGAGGAAAGCAAATGTTTAGTAAAATTGATGTCCGACGCTCTGCAGTACACAACCACAGAAAAACTCCAGGAATTTTCAGAAATAGTAGGTTGGTTCTATAACACCGATCCTGAAATTGTTGGTCGAGCTACTATTATGTGTGCGGAGAGATATACCCTCGAAAGTCTCCAGCGACATCTCACACTCCAGGGGAAAATGAATCTCTTTGCGGAAAAATTTGAGCTAGGGTCCCTTAATGATACAACCTATCAAGGGTTAAGAAACATTATGCTTCATGGTATGGATTTGGTAAAGGACTACGGTGATTTTCTTAGACCAACAATCGAAACTATACGCAACTCAGGGCTCTTTTCTTCATACTGACATCAAAGGGCTTTCTTAACAGCCCCCGACCTGAGACAACGGGTACATATTCTCACACGTTTCACACTTTTTGTTTTCTCATCAATACAGCGCACCCTCTGAAGATTGGGATACCAAAAACGCTTCGTTTTGTTATTCGCATGGCTTACGTTGTGCCCAATGCTCGGCTTTTTACCACAAATCTCGCAGACCCTGGACATGACTACCTCCCTTACGAGCAGGAATGAAGCGTTTAACTACACTATTCAACATTGCAATTCAAGTATTTTTTAGTTTTTCATAGATAGCGGCTGACCTGTGGATTCGATCACACGCATCCAGAGATGCCCTTCGGGGTCAACCCGTCTACCCGAGGTTACGGTTTTAAAGGGTAGGTGAACGAACTCCCCATGAAAAAGGGCTACCAACATACCCGTTTTCCCAGCCATACCTGCATGCACAGCATACTGGCCTAAAGCTGCGCAGTACATACCGTCACTGGCTACGGCCCTGACGCTCCTGATCATATAACTAGGGTCGATGTATTTGATACTTACCTCCAACCCCTTCTCCTTAAAATACGCCTCAATCGCATCACGCAAGAAAACTCCAATATCCTTCAACTTTACATTTCCCGACGGATCCGTTTCCAGTGGCTCGTTTTCGCTGTGCATAAATTCCTGACCCGCTCCCTCGGCAACAAGTATCACACAGTGGTTCCTTCTGCGTAAACGTTCTTCCACTGCTGCAAGAAGTCCCTTCTTGCCGTACAGGTCAAAAGGCACCTCCGGTATAAGAACAAAATTGGCATCGTTCTGTGCAAGCGCTGCATGAACAGCTATATGCCCTGACTGCCGCCCCATCAGCTTAACAATACCTATTCCCATCGGCGCTCCCTTTGCCTCAACATGGGCACACTGGATAGCTTTTACAGCCTCTGAAATTGCGGTGTCAAAACCGAAGGTTTTATCCACCAGATTGAGATCATTGTCTATGGTTTTAGGAATCCCAATGATACTGATATTCAAACCTCTCCTCAATATCTCCTGTGTGAGGAGATCAGCAGCCCTCATGGTACCATCACCGCCTATGCAGAAAAAAATGTCAACATTCATTCGTTTGAGTGCATCAACCATCTCCGAAATATCCTGTTTTCCCCGCGATGACGAAAGAATACTACCTCCCATCGTATGAATGTGTTCAACAACCTCTGGTGTAAGGCTAATAACCTCATGTCCATACTTCGGTATGAGCCCTTGGAATCCGTATCTTATTCCTACAACGTTTTTGACCCCATAGCGGTGATAAAGTTCCATTACAATCGCCCTTATGACATCATTAATGCCGGGGCACAAACCGCCGCACGACACTATCGCGGCCTTCGTTTTCGAAGGGTCAAAATATATCATTTCTCTGGGACCCGCCACCTCAATCGAAAGTGGCTGACCGCTGGAATCGAGAAAATCGGAGTAGTGTTTGGGATCCCTGTTAAAAAGTGTCCTTTTGTCGTCAGGTGTAAACTGATGAATATTTAACGGCGAACGAATGCTCGCTCTACCAAGGACAGGAATGGTGAAATCGTACATCAATCCCATACTGTCCCTCCTTAAATGAGGTAGTTTCTATACAATCTCTAAGGGGGGATTAAATAGAGGCTCAGTGTTTGGTATCTTCTGCCCTTTAACGATAACTTTCCTTCCTTTAACCTCTAATCTTCCCTCAGCGTACCACTGAATTGCCTGAGAGTAAATTTTGTGCTCTTCCCTGAGAATGCGGGCTGCAAGGCTTTCCTCTGTATCATCGGGCAATACGGGAACTACAGCTTGTATGATTACCGGCCCAGTATCAACGCCTTCGTCCGCGAAATGAACGGTGCAACCTGAGAATTTTACACCATACTCAACAGCCTTCTTCTGTCCGTGCAGTCCCGGGAAGGACGGTAGCAAAGCAGGATGTATGTTCATGATTCTCATGGGGAAAGCATCGAGAAACTCTCTGCTCAGAATTCTCATGAAACCCGCCATAACAACTAATTCTACCCCATTTGCATTGAGAACGTCTATCATTGCCCGATCAAAGGACTCCCTTGTAGCATAGTCCTCGTGTCTTATAACAACATAGGGTACACCGTGCCTTCGACACCTCTCGAGCGCATACGCCTCTGGATTATTGCTGATCACAATGGCGATGCGGGCATCAAGACGACCCCTTTCTATATTGTCAATAATAGCCTGGAGATTGGACCCACTACCCGATACAAGTACGCCTATATTAATTATCCTCTTCATAGCTTTAAACAAACTGTATACGGTTCTCAGTGCCCTCCCTTTTTTCAACAACACCTATCATGTAGGCTACCTCTCCCATTTGCCCCAAATGATCAATAATTTTCTTCCCCACCCTCTCAGGCACTATGAGCATCATTCCTATACCCATGTTGTACACACGAAACATTTCAGAATCATCTAGTTCTCCCTTTTCCTGTATAAGATTGAATATTCTAGGAATATTCCAACTCTCCCTCCTGATAACCGCCTTGTACATCTCAGGAACAATGCGGGGTATGTTATCCATGAATCCCCCACCCGTAATATGCACTATCCCGTGAACAGGAAAATGTCTTAAAACATTCAAAACTGACCTCACATAGATACGTGTGGGTTTCAAAAGTATTTCCCCTAGTGGCTCATCAAAACCCTCAGGAACCTCTGTTATCTTATAACCAACTCTATCAAAAAAAATCTTCCTCACTAGTGAATATCCATTGCTGTGGAGACCACTGGAGGCAAGGCCTAAAATCACGTCGCCAGTAACAATCGCAGAACCATCAACAATTCTAGTTTCGTCAACAATCCCAACACAAAAACCAGCAAGATCATATTCATCTTCCCCGTAGAATCCTGGCATTTCCGCGGTTTCTCCTCCAAGTAAAGCACAGCCAGCCTCAACACATCCCTTGGTTATCCCAGCGATAATCTCAGAGCACCTATTAACATCGAGTTTCCCCGTAGCCAGGTAATCGAGAAAGAAGAGAGGTTCCGCTCCGTGAACAAGAACATCATTAACAGACATAGCAACAAGGTCTATACCAACTGTATCGTGACGGTTCGCCATTTTTGCAACAATAAGTTTCGTACCAACACCGTCGGTAGCCGCCACTATTACAGGTTTCGCCATCTGGGTAAGATTTAGCCGAAAAAAACCAGCGAATCCTCCCAAACCGCCAATTACTTCACTCCGGGCAGTCCTTTGAACGAGGGGTTTGATCCGTTCAATGAAAAGATTTGCTTTATCAACATCAACGCCAGCGCTTTTGTAAGATAGCTTTTCCGACATTAAAAATTTCTACTTTCCAATAATAAAGACTATTGCTCACACTTTTAATACAGAGGATGTTAAATGTCAAATGGCCAATTGTTATATTTTCTTCTTTTTGTTATGAAACCCTTGTATGGCTGAGATAAGAGAGCTTATCGCAAAGATGGAAAAACCTCTTCGTTTTTCCGCCCGTGACAATTTTTCCCAGCTAGCAACGATTCGTCTTTTGGAACCACCACTCAAACGTTCCCTACGTTATCTCAAGGTGGCGGTGGGTGGGGAGGTTGTTCGCCGATTGGAGGAACTCTTAACTGGTGTGGACTCAAAACCTCAAGAGGAGAAAAAAAAAGTTATCACCGAAGCTCTTAGATTAATCGAAGAATTGAAGTCTGCAATATCCAGCCCGCCCTCTCATACAGTGTCATTGGGAGAACGTTTTGCGCTTCTTAATAGATCCGTTCAGTTTATAAAAGGTGTGGGACCACGATTGGCAAAAATCCTTGAAAAGAAAAACGTAAAGACGGTAGAGGATCTTCTCTATTTCTTGCCGCGGGCATATGAAGATAGACGCCAGACAAAGCAGATTAAAGAGTTGTCCATAGGTGTGGAGGGAACGATAATCGGCAGGGTTTTGCATGCTGGCACGCAGACATACAGAAGAAGAAAAACTTTCGAAGTTATAATCGGTGATGGAACAGGTATGGTAAAAGCAACCTGGTTCGAGGGCAATATCGCGTACTTGAGCAAAACTTTTCGAAAAGGGAGTAGAGTTATCCTAACAGGCAATTTTAGGTTTTTTGGAGGTTGGCTGAATGTGGTACACCCAGATTTTGAGATTTTGAATAAAGAGGATGTAGAATCACTACACTTTGGCCGGATCGTTCCCATCTACTCCGAGACAGAAGGTTTAAATCAGAAAATACTAAGAGCCATTATAAAAAACGCCCTCGACAACTACGTTCATCTAGTGCCCGATGTTTTACCCGAATCCATCATCCTAAGGCGCAAACTAATTCCTATATCTCTGAGCCTTAGATCCTGCCATTTCCCCGAAAATAGCGCTGATATTAGCTCATACGTAGCAGGGGAGAGTGAGGCTCACTATCGGCTAAAGTACGAAGAATTCTTCTTTTACGAGCTAGCCATGGCGGTAAAACGTAAGAACATTGCCCGCGAAACAGGTATAAGCTTCCGTACAGGAGGTCCCATGAGGGAAATTTTTTTTGCAACACTACCATTCAATCTCACCAATGCACAGAAGCGTGTGATTGATGAGATAGACAGTGACATGAGAAAACCCTATCCAATGAATCGCATGCTTCAAGGTGATGTAGGTAGTGGAAAAACAATAGTTGCCATGGCGGCAGCGATAACCGCTTATGAAAACGGATACCAAACCGCAATAATGGCACCAACTGAAATCCTCGCAAAACAGCACTACGAAAGACTCGTTTCATGGTGTGGGAAAATTGAAATGAAAATTGCGCTCCTTACTAGTACTGTGAAAGGCAGAAAACGCAGGCATCTCCTAAGAGATATTGCGGAAGAAAAAGTGGGAATTGTAGTTGGCACCCACGCCCTGATCCAAAACGAAGTTAATTTTGCAAAACTGGGGTTGGTTATCATCGACGAACAACACCGTTTCGGGGTACTCCAGCGAGCGCAATTACGGGCCAAGGGGTTGAAGCCCGATGTACTTGTTATGACGGCTACTCCCATTCCCAGAACACTGGCCATGACAATTTATGGCGATCTCGATGTTTCCATAATTGACGAACTACCTTCAGGAAGAAGAGCTGTGAAAACGAAGGTATACTTCAACACCCAGCGAGAGGAAGTCTACGAATTAGTGAGAAAAGAATTGAAAAAAGGACACAAGGTGTTTATTGTTTATCCCCTCGTTGAAGAATCAGAAACCCTAGATCTTAAAGATGCGACCCGCATGGCAGAGGAACTCCAAAGGAACATTTTTCCCGAATACACCGTAGGACTCATACACGGAAAAATGAGAGCCAAAGAAAAAGACACCACAATGGCAAGATTTCGTGCTGGTCTCATTGATATACTCGTAGCAACAACTGTCATCGAGGTGGGTATAGATATTCCCGAGGCCTCATTAATGATTGTTGAACATGCGGAACGATTCGGCCTTTCCCAGCTCCATCAATTACGGGGCAGGGTAGGGCGAGGTGATACACCTTCTACGTGCATACTTCTTGCGCATCAAACAGGCACTGAAGATGCGATGAAACGCCTCAGTGTCATGGAAAAAACTAACAACGGTTTTAAGATAGCTGAAGAAGATCTGCTCATCAGAGGTCCTGGTGACTTTGCAGGAACAAAGCAATCGGGCTTCCCCGAGTTCCGAGTCGCAGATATTGTCCGCGATTTTAGAATATTAGAAGAGGCCAGAGCTGATGCATTTGCCGTTGTTGATGCAGACCCATTACTGGAGAAAAATGAACACAGGGCCTTAAGGGAGGTATTACTAAACCGCTGGTCAAATCGTCTCGAGCTAATTGATATTGGATAACGGTTCTCTTTTTGACACAGAGGTGTTTGTGTAATATATAAAATTTTGATACTTCTAAAGTCTGAAAGGAAGAACTCTCATGAAATCAATAAATGTGGGGCTCATAGGATTCGGAACAGTTGGCACAGGTGTTGTGCGCCTGCTTATGGAGAACAGTGAACTTATTAGAAAACGCCTAGGTTGCACCTTAAGGTTGAAAAAAATAGCAGATATAGATGTAACTTCCCCTAGACCGGTGCAGGTTCATCCTGAGTTGCTCACCACGGATGCTTGGGACATTATCCGTGATCCCCAGATCGATATAGTTATCGAACTTATAGGTGGTTTTGAGCCTGCCAAAACTTTCATTATTGAGGCTCTCTCCCGAGGCAAACACGTTGTGACTGCTAACAAGGCGCTTCTTGCCACATACGGAGATGAAATTTTCGGTAAAGCGAGAAGTGAAAACCTAGCGATTGGCTTTGAGGCAAGTGTAGGTGGGACAATTCCTATTATAAAAACGTTAAAGGAATCCCTTGTAGCGAATGAAATACTCTCATTCATGGCTATAATGAACGGTACGTGCAACTATATATTGACGAAGATGGGAGACGAAGGAAAACCTTTTGATCTTGTTCTCAAAGAGGCTCAGGAACTGGGTTTCGCTGAAGCGGATGCCTCAATGGATATAGAAGCCATCGATACTGCCCATAAAATGGTGATTGCCTTAACACTGGCTTACGGGAAAAGGGTGAAACTGGAATCTATCTACAGGGAGGGAATAACAAACATAAGTCCCCAGGATATAGAATTCGCCAAAGAATTTGGGTATAAAATCAAACTCTTAGGTCTTGCTTTTAAAAGGGGGAATCGCGTGGAAGCGAGGATACACCCTACACTTATCCCTCTCGACCACATGCTTGCCAATGTAGGTAGCAATTACAATGCCTTTCATATTGTAGGGAGTGCCTCCGGTCCTGTATTTCTCTACGGTCAGGGGGCAGGAAGCATGCCCACAGCAAGTGCTGTCGTAAGTGACGTAATTGATATTTCAAGAGAAATACTAAAGGAGTACCCGGGAAAGTCTTTCCACAAGATACCCGAAGTGGAAGAAATGGAGGAAATTGATCTGGTACCTTTCGAAGACATTGAAACTAACTATTACTTTCGGTTCATGGCAGCAGATAGACCAGGAGTGCTCTCGAAAATTTCTGGTATATTGGGTGAGAACAACATCAGCATCGCCGCAGTGATCCAGAAGGGCCGCAAAAAGGATGGCGCCGTTCCGGTTGTAATGACCACCCACAAAGCCAGGGAAAAATCAGTACAAGACGCTCTCAAAAGGATTGACCAGCTTGACGTTGTCATGGACAAAACCATAATTTACCGTATTGAGGACGAGAAGTTGTAATGAAGTATCTTGTGCTTTTAGGCGATGGTATGGCCGATTATCCCCTTCCAGGACTTGGCGGGAAAACCCCACTGGAAGTAGCTTACACACCTCATATGGATTGGATTGCGGGCAAAGGAACAATCGGGCTTGTGGATACCATACCTCAAGGATTCACTCCCGGCAGTGATGTGGCAATCATGAGTATCTTAGGCTACGATCCCCTGAAGTATTATACGGGAAGGGGACCATTAGAGGCAGCTAGCATGGGCGTAAAGCTTGGAGAAATGGACATAGCCTACAGATGCAACTTGGTTACCCTCAGTAACGATGGTGATCCAGTAATGTTGGATTTCACCGCAGGTCATATTTCAACTTCTGAGGCTAGGGAAATAGTAAAATACCTCCAGGAAAAACTCAGCGGTGATGAATGCGACTTTTTCCCCGGTATCAGTTACCGCCACATATTTGTATGGCACAACGGAAGCGATAGAATCCAAACGACCCCTCCCCACGACATTGTCGGAAAAAGAACGGGTGAATATTTACCCCAGGGAGACAGAAGCGACTTTCTACTTAGGGTTATGGATGAGGCGAAAATTCTTCTTCGGAACCATCCTGCAAATGCCCGTCGTATTGCCGAAGGAAAAAGACCGGCGAATGCCATATGGTTGTGGGGGCAGGGGAGAGCTCCCCAACTCTCAAAAATAGCAGAGAAGTACGGCTTAAAGGGGGGTATGATATCGGCAGTTGACCTTTTAAAGGGTTTGGGTATATACGCAGGGCTCACACCGATCGAGGTTGAAGGCGCAACAGGTTACATTGATACCAATTACCGTGGCAAAGCAGAAAAAGCCCTAGAAGCCCTTAGAGTGATGGATTTTGTATTCGTCCATGTGGAAGCCCCTGATGAAATGGGCCACGAAGGAAATGTAGAAGGAAAAATTAAAGCGATAGAAGACTTTGACGAAAAGGTTGTGGGTACTGTTCTGGAAGCTTTACCCAAATTAGGACCGGCAAGACTCATGGTGCTTAGCGATCATCCCACACCGATTACATTACGCACACACGCATCTAGTCCGAGTCCTTTTGCAGTTTTCTCCACAGAACTCCAGGAAAACATGGGTAAAGGTTTATCTTTCTCTGAGAAATCAGCAGAGGAATCCGGTTTGTTGATATCGCCAGGAACAAAGCTGTTAAATCTATTCATCCAAAATTGGTCTAGTTTTATAAGTAAACAAGATCTGGGGGTTCAATAGTCTCGATATCTCGTTCAGGATCGTGAAAAATGGGAAGAAAAATTAAGAAGGAAGAATTGAAAGGGCCTGAAAGATTGCAGGTTATTTTTTTATCATTTCTAACATGGGCAAGAGAACACAAAAGGAAGATCATAATAGCAAGTATCGTTATCGGTTTTGTTGCAGTTTCCCTCACAGGCTGGTTTCTATGGCAACAGAACAGAGAGGGTAAAGCAATGAAAGAGTACAACCAAGCGGTGGAAAGTCTTCACCTACTGCGCACCCATGGTAAAGAGAACGAAGTAACAAAAAAATTTGAAGAAATTGCCAATAACTACAGAGGAACCCGAGCTGCAGAGCTATCTCTATATAGACTTGGCATATTACATATAAGGACAAACCACCTCGAGGAGGCATTAAAGGCTTTTCGAGAATTTCTTACTTCAGGTGCACCAGACGATGAAATTCGAGCCCTTGTAGTGAGCAGCATGGGTTACTGTTATGAAGTGAAGGGAGACTATAAAAAAGCCCTGGAAGAATACGAGAAAGTCATAAACAGCAAAGGCGGAAAGGCATTTGTTAGCACAGGGTACGCAAACATAGCCCGTTGTTACGAGCATCTCAAGGACTACGAAAAGGCAAAATACTACTATCAGAAAGCACTAGAACAGAGTGTCGATCAAAACATGAGGGAGATACTCAACTGGAAATTGATTTCCCTGGGGGTAATGTAACAGGAGAGGTGTACTAATGAAGGTTTTAATGTCCGGTAACGAAGCAGTAGCGAGAGGAGCTTATGAGTGTGGTGCACGTTTTGGCGCCGGATATCCCGGCACACCAAGTACGGAGATACTTGAAGAATTTGCCAAGTACAATGGTGTTTATGCGGAGTGGTCACCAAATGAAAAAGTTGCATTGGAAGTGTGTATTGGCGCCGCATTGGCTGGTGCCAAGGCCCTGGTAACTATGAAGCACGTAGGTGTTAACGTAGCAGCAGATCCTCTATTCACAGTGAGTTACACTGGTACCAATGGGGCCCTAGTAATTGTCACGGCTGATGATCCTTCCCTTCACAGTTCCCAAAATGAACAGGATAACAGAAATTATGCCAGATTTGCTAAGATACCCATGCTTGAACCTTCAGACAGTCAAGAAGCAAAAGACTTTGTGAAGTTGGCTTTCGAAGTAAGCGAAAAGTTCGATACACCCGTTTTTTTACGTATGACTACGAGGGTTTCACACTCCAAATCTCCTGTAATATTGGAAGAACCAACACCAACTGCTTATAACTACACCCTAAAGTTCAACCCACAGAAGTACGTTATGGTACCAGCACTTGCACGTATTAGAAGGGTTGAGCTAGACAAACGGATGGCCGCCCTTCAGGAATACGCAGAAGTATTTCCGGAAAACAAAATGGAGATCAATGATCCGGAAATAGGGATTATCACAGCCGGTATGCCTTACAACTATGCAAAGGATGTTCTCCCCGAAGCATCCTATTTGAAATTGGGCATGGTTTACCCTTTACCTGTGCATTTGATACGCGAATTTGCCAAAAGGGTAAAACATCTCTATGTATTAGAGGAGCTGGATCCATTTATCGAAGAACAGGTAAAGGCATTGGGGATAAAGGTCAAAGGCAAAGAGGTCTTCCCCTATACGGGAGAATTCGACCCAGGCGTAGTCCTTCAGGGCATAACAGGGCGGGCATCAGGTTCGGTCTTTACACCTGAAATTGCAGTTCCACCACGCCCTCCAAACCTATGTCCTGGTTGTCCCCATCGAGGACTTTTTTACGTTCTTGGCAAACTGAAATGTCATGTGTGTGGTGATATAGGTTGTTACACCCTTTCATTCATGAAACCTTTAGAAGCACTCCATTCGTGTGTCTGTATGGGCGCGAGTATTGGTATGGCCCACGGTATGAGTAAAGCTCTCGGGGAAATAGGCAAAGGGAAAATCGTAGGTGTTATAGGTGATTCCACGTTTATCCACTCGGGGATAACATCCCTCCTAAACGTGGCTTATAATAGGAGTGATGTGGTAATTGTAATATGTGACAACCGAACCACAGCAATGACAGGGATGCAGGAACATCCCGGAACGGGCTTTACCCTTCAAAGAGAAGCAACAAAAAAGCTGGATTTTGTGAAGCTTGGCGAAACTCTTGGTATAGACAGCGTCAGGGTAGTCGATCCTTACGACATTAGCAGTACAAAAAGTGTTTTAAAAGAAGAATTGTCAAAGAAAGGTTCATCACTTGTCATTGCCCAGAGGTCGTGTGTCCTTCTCCAGAGAGAGGAAAGAGAACATAGAGTGCCTCTTAAGGTCGTTACTGAACAATGCACAGGATGCCGAGCGTGTATTGGTCTCGGGTGTCCTGCCATTTCATGGCAACGTCTTAACGATTCACAACCAGAAAAGTTCGCTCAAAAGAAAAAAAAACAGAATGGTTACGCCTTCATAACAACCGCTATGTGTACAGGATGCACACTATGTGAGCAGCTATGTAAAGCGGGAGCTATCGTCAAAGTCCAGTAAAAATGGGGGAAACTTATACGTCATGATAGTGAAG
>JAOACW010000010.1 GCA_026417625.1 Syntrophales bacterium
CCTTTCTACGGTGTTGATGGCATGGGGTATGGATGTCAAAAAAAGTGAAGTGCATGGCATGGCGCAACGTGGTGGATGTGTTACAAGCCACGTGCGATTTGGTAAAAAAGTTTATTCTCCTTTGGAGAGAAAAGGTAACGTGGATATACTCCTAGCTTTTGAGAAACTAGAGGCAATCCGGTATTTGGACTTTCTGAAACCCAACTCGAGGCTAATTTTAAATGATCTTTCCATTTACCCACCTGCAGTCAATATGGGAGAGATGGATTATCCTGCGAACATAATCGATTTTTTGAAGGGGAAGTTCGAAGAAGTTGTGGTTGTCCCCGCACAGAGCCTCGCATCGCAAGCTGGTCATACGAGGTCAGAAAATGTAGTTTTACTTGGGGTTTTATCGCGGTGGCTGGAACCGGAAGAGAAAGTTTGGGAGGAAATTCTACAAAGCTTTTTCCCAGATAACCTTGTGGAGGCAAACATAACTGCCTTTCGTCTGGGTAGGTCCCTTTTTGATAAGTTCTGAAGCCTTGACTGAGATTCTTAAGCGCTTAAATTATTAAAAAATCTTGGACTTTTATAGGAGGTTATGGCTGAGGACTATTACAAGATTCTAGGTGTCGACAAAAATGCCACTTTAGATGATATAAAAAAAGCCTACCGTAAACTCGCCCTAAAGTGGCATCCAGACCGTAATCCCGATAATAAAGCTCATGCTGAGGAGATGTTCAAGAAGATCTCCGAGGCATACGCGGTGTTAAGCGATCCTGAAAAGCGTGAACAGTATGACAGATTCGGTTCTGCTGATCGGTTCCGACAGGCATACACGCAGGAAGAAATTTTCAGGAATTTCGATTTGGGAGAAATACTGCGGAGTTTTGGATTTTCCTTTGGAGGAGGCAGCTTCTTTACAGGAACAGGTAGGAAAAAAACTGGTACGCGCACAGGATTCGATATATTTGAAGAATTTTTCCGGGGTACTGGTGAAGACTATACTGTTCCCCAAAAAGGCCAGGATCTTCACTATAACCTTTCTATAACACTGGAAGAATCGGTTTTTGGAGTGGAAAAAAAACTAGCCATTCAAAAAGAAAATCGTGTTGAAGAAATCACTGTAAAGATCCCGCCAGGCATAAGCGCAGGGAAAAAACTCAGAGTAGCCGGCAAGGGAGGACCGGGCTACAACGGTGGTCCTCCTGGAGATCTATACCTAAACATAAACATCTTACCGCATCCCGTTTTTGCCAGAGACGGTAACGATATTTATTTAGAAAAGACCATCACTTTTTCCCAAGCAGTTCTCGGTACAACAATCGAGGTTCCCACAATTGATGGATCTATAAAACGCTTAAAAATACCCCCGGGAACACAGAACAACACTAAGCTCAGAATGAGGGGACTGGGTGTACCTTCACTCAAGGATGGGACAAGAGGCGATCAGTACGTAAAGATAAATGTTGAAATTCCAAGGAAATTAACAGACAAACAGTTAAAGCTGATCCGGCAACTCCAGGAGGAAGGCCTATGAGGTCAGTTATCTAAAATGTCGCATAAGAAATGTTATGTAAACTTTCTATAAAGCCCATTCAATTAACACATCTCCCCACATCCCCACCGCATCACCTATTACTACAACGACACCCATAATCCCTTCTATTTTTTTCGCCTCATTCAAAGTCTTTGTTATATCCTTTCTATCCTTAACCATGTTACCTAGATATGAAGCAACCGCATCAGCCAAAGCAGCGGACTTAGATATAACACTCACAGCGTCTGCTTTTCCAAAGCTCAGAGAATGTCCAACTGTCCCAGATGAGGTACAAACCCCCACAGGCATGTGCTCTTTTTTTATCGTTATGTTCAATCTATTGCTTAGAGGTGATTCTCCCGCATAAATACCGACTTTTGTTTCCCTCTGACAATCTATATATATATCACCACCATTCTCTACAATAACCTCTCTGCTGAACCTCCTCAGTTCTCGACCTACAAATTCTGCTATGGCACCTGCAACTGCTGCCATAGGACCCACTGAGGCTTCAATTCCCGCTCTTAGCATAGTTCTCACAATTTCAGGCGCGATAGGGTCGTATGGCAAAGGAGACAGAGAGGTCAGAAACAACGGCTTTTCCTTTATATACTCTTCTATCTGTCTCCTGTAGAAAAAAATGGCCTCTTGAGCTTCGCTTTTCAGATAGCTCTCAGCCGCTATCCAAAGATCGGTCTCTTTCACACACGCTTCGAATGTTACAAGGTGGCTGGGTGATAAGTGCCTACGGTATATCCGTTCACGATAATCAGTGGATGTGCGTTTCATCAAATCTCACAACAAGGTTTGAAATCTCTCCTTCAGATAAACAGTTCTTCACATGAGAAACGTCAAAATACAAACTATTACCCAGAAAAATGACAATCTCCGTTTCGCCATTCAGAAGATGGAGATATCCGAGATAAACCCCCCCTTCTTTTTCGGAAAGATCCTTAATTTTTTTCAGTATAGCAGTGTTTACATCTGGAGCGTTAATGTAAAAGTGTACAGCTCCAACGCCTATATTCCTTAAAGCTGAAATTAATGGCATTGCTTCATCCACCACCACATGGGTTGCTTCTTCCGATACATCAAGGGTTCCTCTAACAAATAAAGGTTCATCGAGATTGAAAAGATGTCGGGATTTTCTATATACCTCCGGAAAAAATATAAGCTCAACTGTCCCCTGGAGATCCTCAAAGCTCACATAAGCCATAACCTCCATTTTCCTTGTTGTTATCTCCCTTACATTCGCAATAATACCCACCAGACAAACTTCCTGTTTATCCTCCATAGTTTGAAGCTGAGAGGTATCGGCGTTCTTAATCAAAGGCAACCATTCTTTAAAACGAAGCAACGGATGGCCAGTAATGTAAAAACCCAAAGTTTCCTTCTCGAAAGATAAAAGCTCTCTGTAGTCCCATTCAGGAAGATTTTCAATTTCATACAATGGATTAACCGAAGCACTTTCAGGCTGCTCATTTAGATCGTCAAAGAAGCTCACCTGTAGACCTTCCCGCGGCTTGTTATGGTTCATGTGCATGATTCTCTCATACGACGCCAGCAGTGAGCGACGAGTATACCCGAGAGAATCAAATGCCCCGCATTTAATCAAACTTTCCATTACTCTTTTATTTACCCGACGAAAATCCACGCGGGAACAAAAATCAAGGAAAGATTCGAACTTTCCGTCACGCTCCCTTGCAGATATAATAGCCTCCACAGCGCTACTACCCACGTTTTTTACCGCTGCCAATCCAAAACGGATACTGTCACCAGAAATGGTAAAATCGATGTCCGACTCGTTTATATCAGGAGGAAGTACATTTATTCCCATTTCTTTACACTCGTTTATGTGCTTTATCATTTTATTCCTATTGTCCTTCTCACTTGACAAAAGAGCTGCCATAAATTCAACTGGATAGTGAGCTTTTAAATAGGCGGTTTGATAAGATATCATGGCATAAGCTGTGCTATGCGATTTGTTAAATCCATACTCAGCAAACGTTTCCATTTGTTCCCATATTTTTAAAGCCTTGCTCTCAGGTATCCGGTTCCTCTTCGCTCCAGCCAGGAAACGAGGCTTCTCTTTTTCCATCTCCTCCGGCTTTTTCTTGCTCATTACCTTTCGCAAAGTGTCAGCTTCAGCCATAGTATAGTTACCTATGGTAACAGCTATCTGCATAACCTGCTCTTGATAAACAATTACGCCATACGTCTCCTTTAAAATGTCCTCAAGTTGGGGAACCTCATAGGTTATGGGCATCTTCCCAGATTTTCTAGCAATGAAATCCGGTACCATTTTCATCGGTCCCGGTCTGTAGAGGGCAATGAGAGCTATAAGATCCTCTATGCAATCCGGTTTCATATTCACAAGAATCTCTTTCATTCCTGCACTTTCCAGTTGAAATATGCCATCCGTACTCCCATTCTGGAGAAGTTCGAAAGTTTTTTTATCATTCAGAGGGATCTTATCGAGATTAAGAACTATCCCCTTATTATTCTTTATGAATTCCAGTGCTTTGTTAATAACTGTCAATGTTTTCAAACCAAGAAAGTCAAATTTCGTAAGTCCTACTGCCTGCAGATCGTTCATTGCGTACTGCGTTATAATTTCATTCTTAGAACTTCTAAAAAGGGGAACTTTTTCCACGAGTGGTACATCCGATATTACCACCCCAGCTGCATGTTTAGATGCATGTCTGTGCAATCCTTCGAGAGCCTTGGAATACTTTATGAGTTTTGCTATTTTTTCACTCTTAACCATTTCTTCACGTAGACGAGGTTCCGCCTCAATGGCTTCGTCAAGGGTTATATCAATCCTGTTGGGGATCAGTTTCGCTATCCCATCGACTTCACTATAGGGGATGTTCATCGCCCTGCCCACATCTCTAATCACAGCTCTCGCCTGCATCTTTCCAAATGTTATTATCTGCGCAACATGATCACTGCCGTATTTTTGCGTAACATAATTAATGACCTCATCCCTGCCCTCCTGACAGAAATCGGTGTCAATATCAGGCATGCTGATGCGATCAGGATTTAGAAATCTTTCAAAAAACAACCCGTACCTGATGGGATCAATATTGGTTATACCTAAAGCATACGCTACCAGACTTCCCGCCGCTGAACCCCTCCCCGGGCCTACAGGGATTCCTCTTTTCTTCGCGTAATTTACAAAGTCAGCCACTATTAGAAAATACCCTGAAAACCCCATATCTTTTATCATCTCAAGTTCTTCATGTAAGCGTCTTTCGTATTTTTTGCGCAAGTCAGGCTTCTCTTTAAACTCGGATTTCTCATTAAACAATCTTTCCAGTCCTTCACGGGCAAGTTTCACTAATTGCTCATCTAATGTTAACCCCTCTTCTGATTTAAACTTTGGTAACTGGTACCTACCAAACTCTAAACTGAGATTACATCTCTCTGCAATGTAGACAGTGTTTTCCAGAGCCTCTGGACAGTACGAGAAAAGACGCTTCATTTCGTCGGGAGAACGAAAATAGAATTGATCGGTTTTGAACCTCAAACGATCTTCGTCCTCCACTGTCTTCCCCGTTTGAATGCATAAAAGGATATCATGTGCGACAGCATCCTCTATGTTCAAATAATGACAATCATTAGTCGCCACAAGGGGTATCCCCGTTCTACGACTGATTTCAATCAACCCCTCATTAACCTTCCTCTGTTCTGGGATACCATTCTCCATCACTTCAAGGAAAAAGCAATCATCTCCGAAAATTTCTCTGTAATATTCGGCACATGTAACAGCTTTTTCATGTTCACCTTTAAGGATTAAATCAGGTATTTCTCCGTGCAAGCACGCGCTTAAAGCGATGAGACCTTCACTGTGTTTCTTTAGAAGCTCTTTGTCCACACGGGGTTTATAGTAGAAACCTTCTAAATATGAGGCTGTTGTAAGGCGGATGAGATTTTTATATCCCTGTTGATTTTTAACCAGAACCACGAGGTGTCTCGATGTTTCGTTCCCCTGGGGTACGTTCCTGTCAAACCTGCTTCCCGGGGCTACATAGAGCTCGCACCCAATGATAGGCTTCACACCAGCTTTGTAAGCCTGCTGATAAAAATCAATGGCACCAAAAATATTGCCATGATCTGTGATTGCACAAGCAGGCATTTGATATTCTCTGGCCCTTTGGAAGAGATCTTTAATTCTGATCATCCCGTCCAGAAGACTGTACTGTGTATGAACATGAAGATGTACGAAGTCTGCGTGTTTCATATTGATCAATCCAGCCAATAATTGGGGGCTTCCTTGGTTATAATAACATCGTGAACGTGGCTTTCTCTCAAACCTGCCGATGTTATACGTATGAAACGCGCTTTTTTGTGCATCTCCTCGATTGTACGACATCCTATGTAGCCCATGCCAGCCTTCAATCCACCTACCAGCTGGTGAATGCTAGCCGACAGAGACCCTCGAAAGGGAACTCTCCCTTCAATTCCCTCAGGAACAAGTTTAACTGTACCTTCCAACTCATCTTGATAATAACGATCCCTGCTTCCAGCTTTTAACGCTTCCAGAGAGCCCATTCCCCTGTACACTTTGTAGCTCCTTCCCTGGTATAGCACCGTCTCCCCAGGACTTTCCTCTGTTCCTGCAAATAATGCTCCTATCATTACTGAATGGGCACCTGCTGCCAGAGCTTTGGTGATGTCCCCAGAAAACTTGACACCCCCATCAGCTATTACCGGTATGTTGTATTTTGAAGCGACTTTGTAGGCGTCCCTTATGGCTGTCATCTGTGGTACACCTACACCTGCGATGATTCTTGTTGTGCATATAGATCCGGGTCCAACACCCACTTTTACAGCATCAGCCCCCGCTTTGATTAAAGCCTCGGTTCCTTCTGCCGTAGCAACATTTCCGGCGATAACATCTACTTTCGGAAAATTAATCTTGGTGTCTCTTACAGCATCAAGAACCCTTTTCGAATGTCCATGGGACGTATCTATAACGATGACATCCACCCCTGCGCTGATAAGAGCTTGAATACGCTCCTCTCTATCGAGCAAACCCACAGCTGCTCCTACCCTCAGTCGACCTAATGCATCCTTACAGGCATTGGGATACTGCTTCAATTTCTCTATATCCTTGATAGTAATCAGCCCTTTCAGATTGAAATCATCATCCACAACAAGGAGTTTTTCTATTCTGTGCTTATGCAGCAACGCCTTCGACTCCTCAAGGGTTATGTTGCTACGCACGGTTACCAGATTTTCCTTCGTCATTACATTAGCCACCGGCTGATCAAGATCAGTTTCAAATCGTATATCTCTGTTTGTGAGAATACCAACTAACTTTTTACCTTTTACAACAGGTACTCCCGAAATCCTGTATTCGTTCATCAACCTCAGTGCTTCGTATACCTTCTGCTCCGGTTCCACCGTGATAGGATCCACTATCATACCGCTTTCAGATTTTTTGACCTTGTCTACCTCTAGCGCCTGGCGTTCTATACTCATATTCCTGTGGATAATACCTATACCACCCTCGCGAGCCATACAAATCGCCGTTTTCGATTCCGTGACAGTATCCATGGCAGCGCTAATCAATGGTATACGGAGGATGATATTATTGGTCAACTTAGTAGTAGTATCAACCTCTCCTGGAAGAACATCACTCTCCGCTGGAACAAGGAGTAGATCATCGAAAGTAAGGGCCTCCCTTATTGGTTCTTCAAACATTTTTTCACCTCAAAGTTTTTTACTGATTTTTCTGTTTAAGATAGAAGCGTTGACCCTTTATCTGAAGATAAAATCGATTTTCGTCCGCATCAAATTCAATGAAATTCGCTATTTGATAGTAGGCAGCTCGAGTGAACCTGGCCGGAAACTTTCCCGGACAAACCTTACAATACAATACATTATCTTCTCCAATCTCCAGAGTTTCTGGATCGAGTGTCTCTATAGTATCGTCAGAGAGCAACACCCTAAATCCCTCAACATACCCATCCCCTTTGCCAACTTGATACACAGCCTTTACCACATACGCCGTATCCTCCACATCTATGTAACAACGATCATTAGGAAATTCAATTAAGTAGCGACCACACTCATCCATTTTGAGATGTTTGTAGAATAGGTTCACTATATCTTTCCGAAACATCTCGGCTCCTCTGTAGTACCAAACACCATCTTTATCAATTCTTATATCACTTTTTGTAACATCCACCATTTTTCCACTCAAAAACTCCTTCTGCTATCCAAAAGGATCGTGACTGGACCGTCGTTCACAACATCTATCTTCATATCTGCCTGAAACTCACCCGAACCTATCCTCCCTGGCAAACTATTCTCCGCACGTTTCAGAAAGTACTCATAGAGCCTTCGAGCAAGTTCTGGCTCCTCTGCTTTAATAAAGGATGGGCGTCTTCCCTTACTGCAATCGGCCAGCAATGTGAATTGTGATATAATCATCATTTGGCCATTCATGTCAAGGAGCGAAAGGTTCATTTTTCCACCTCTGTCTTCGAAGATCCTCAAATTCAAAATCTTCTGCAGTAAATAATCAGCATCAGTTTCTTGATCACCTTTCTCAACACCAAGAAAAACAATAACACCCCTTCCTGTCTCGGATATCAAAGATCCGTCCACATGCACACTCACTTTATCAACTCTCTGGATAACCGCCCTCATAAAGCCTTACACCTTCCAAAATTTTCTATACATGTTAGCAAATAACGTTTTCCGCATTCAAGCAACCATTAGTTCCACTATTCAGTCAAGGGATAACCATCAAAGAGGGGATACCGGTAGTCTACAAGGCAGGTTACCCACACATTTGCCAGTTCGTCTTTCCATATCTCAGGTACAGATTTCTCTACGGTTTCTGTTGAACGCGCGAAAACATCATCAAACAAAGTTATTTTACCTTTTTCACTCTTTTTTATACCATATTTAAAAATGTTCCTTCTTTGGGGAGAGATCTCCATAATTGTCTCTCTTGTAGCAAAGATTTCACTATTGTTCGCCAGATGAGACAGATAGATCACATGGCTCATAATACCTCCACTACAGTTAACATCTGATGGTAAAAAATTTCTTCCATCCAAAGAAATGTATTTTCCATGGGAAATCGCTATACCAAAAAATATATCATATCCGATTTTTTTTCCCCATTCCTCAAGGATACTCATAATGTTCTGCCTGAGAGCAAATGCACACCTCAATGTCCTCTCTACATATTCATCACTTGAAAAAAACACGGATAAAAAAGTGTGCATCATATCCTTGATAAACAGACCCCCAAAATTAGCAACTGTGCTCTCGAAACTTTTTCGCACAGTATTCATAATCGAGACATAACCCTCAGGTAATACCCTACGACAGACTTCATCTCCATTCTGTATCGCTAAACCGAGCACACAAATGTTTACCCACTCTCCCGCCAAAAAACAAGTCGATGCTTCTTTAGCCTCCCAGGGAGTTATTTTGTTGAATTTTTCCACTATTTTGTCCATAGTTAAACCTTTTCTTTTAAGGTCCCTAATCTCTTTAATGCGATCAATTACCCAAACGGGAAAATAACCAAGTCTCCTAATCTGACCATGTCCCTTCACGCATTTCCTAACGTCGGGCACCGGAACCAAACCAAACTTAATGTAATTGTTTAATGTGGACCTAGATATACCCGTAATTGCTAAGACTTCTCTGCTCGAAATAAAATATCTATCCATAAATTGATCACCCAATTTGATTGTCCAATTAGAGTTTTCAAACATATTTTTGATTAAAAATCAATCAATTAGACTGTCTAATCTAAGGTAATAGATGAAGAAAAAATAATTCTTGCTGAAGATTTGTTTCTTGTATATAATATGAGTCTAATTTTCTGGATTAACCATTAATGATTTCTGCCGCCCAGTTAATGACCCATTCCCGAACTGTTATAGTACTTCTTTTTTTACTATTTTTCTTACCCTCACACTCCTATGGAAATGACAGATACACGTTAAAACTTTTAGAAAACGTTGAGGTCTTCACTTTGAAGAATGGTATAAAAGTCATTCTTCTGGAACGGAATACATCTCCAACAATCTCCTTCTACATCAGGTTCAAAGCTGGAGCGGCAAACGACCCTGCGGGAAAATCAGGAATGGCGCATCTCCTTGAACACATGTTGTTCAAAGGTACAAAAAGTATAGGTACTGTAAATTATAAAAGGGAAAGAGAGGTTCTTAAGAAAATATATAAAGTTGGGAGCGCTATCGATCGAGAACGCATGAAGGGTGAGCTGGCAGACAAAGACAAAATAGTCCTATTGCAAAGAAAACTTGAAAAATTGAATCAAAGGCACAGGAAACTCTACCGTTCAAACGAAATCGACCGAATATACACGGAGAATGGAGCCGAGCATTACAATGCAACCACAGGCCAGGACCTCATCACTGTTCATGTCAGTCTCCCCTCTAATCGTATGGAGGTATGGGCGCGTATAGAGTCCGATCGTATGTTCAACACTGTTTTCAGAGAATTTTACCAAGAAAGGAACGTCATACTCGAGGAACGCAAACAAAGAATAGAATCACGACCAGAAGGCAAATTGATGGAAAAATTCTACGCAGAAGCTTTCACTGTCCACCCATACAATAGGCCGATCATAGGCTACCAAAATGAAGTTGCATTCATTACACCCCACGATCTTCAAAACTTCTACAGAGAAACCTTATCTCCAGAGAAAACGATAATCACTGTCGTAGGAAATTTCAAATCATGGGAAGCTAAAAAAATAATACACAAATACTTTGGAAACCTAAAGACGAGTTCAGTAGTGGAAAAATCAGTAATTCTGGAACCTCCCCAGAAGAGTGAGAGGAAGTTTTGCCTGAATAAAATAGATGCAAAACCCCTTCTCGTCATAGGTTATCACAAACCAAACCCACCTCACGATGATGATTGTGTTTTTGATGTAATATCGACCATACTTTCAAGGGGAAGGTCTAGTCGGTTCTTTCAGGAAATCGTAGAGAAGAGAAATCTCGCAGAATCGGTAATAGCCATAAACGGCCTGCCAGGAGAGAGATATCCAAACTTATTTGTCATCTACGCCCAACCGCGAAGTTCCACAAAAATAGATGATCTCGAGAATGCTATATACTCCATTCTAGAAGATTTAAAAAACGGAAAAATCTCACAGGAGGAACTCAACAAAGCAAAAAATTATCTCCGGGTCGATGTCCTCCGATCACAAACAACAAATGAGGAAATTGCTGACATGCTCTCGTATTATGAGGCTCAAGTAGGCGATTTCAGGTACATCGAAAGATACCTACGTAGACTCGATTCAATTACACTAGAGGATTTGAGACGAGTTGCCCATGCTTATCTAAAGCGAGATAACAGAACAGTGGGGATGATCGCACAACGTAACTGAAGAAAATCATTATGACAACACGCAAGATCTTATTGATGACATTTGTGTCTGTTCTCTTCTCCCTTATTGGTACTACAGAAACCTTCCCTTGGATGGAACAGTACCGCCATCCAGACACGTTCTCCTTCAAACCTTTGAATTTCGTCCCCCCTAAGCCACACAGGTTCGTTCTAAAAAATGGTCTTACTATTTTTGTTATGGAAGATCACACCGTACCTCTCGTAGATATTCAGATTACCATAGGTGCAGGTTCATATTTTGAGCCAATCGGCAAAGAGGGTCTAGCCGAACTTACAGCGGAGGCGATAAAAACTGGGGGAACCAAAACGTTACCTCCACGCTCAGTAGACGAATTTCTCGATTTCACTGGAAGTACTCTTAAAACATCTGTGTCATATGAGATGGTAACATTTTCACTGAACTGTCTCCGCGAGGAATGGAAAAAGGGGATTCAGTTACTCTATGATATGATGAGTGCCCCCCTTATGGATGAAACACGTATTAAACTATCAAAAGAACTAATGATAGAAGATTTACTGCGTTTAAAGGATGATCCCTGGAGATTATCGTTCCGAGAATTCACTTGTGCACTATACGGATCAGACCCCAGGGGCAGAAAATCAACCCCAGAATCTATCAAAAACATAACGAGGGATGATCTTCTCAGTTTTCATCAGGAGTATTTCTATCCTGAAAACATGATCATTGCCATAACAGGTGATGTGACTGTATCAGAAGTCGCTACCGAATGTGAACGTCTTTTTGGTGGTCTAAAGTTGACAGGAAAGAGCAGAAAAGTGACTCCTCCCCCAGAAAAGACAAAACCTGGCATTTACTATGTAATAAAAGAGCTACCTCAATCAATCATAATAGCCGGTCATATTGCACCCGGCAAAAGTGATTCCTATTACTTCCCATTTAAGATACTCGACTTAATAGTTGGAAGTGGAGGTTTCACATCAAAGCTCACCCAAGAAATAAGAACGAGCAAAGGACTGGCTTATTCTGCTGGAAGCTTCTATAAAACCCGAGCTCATCACGGTGTATTCGCAGTATATGGCGCCACATCAAATGATAACACAGTAAAGGTGTTGCGCCGTATTATAGACATTCTTTCAGCAATAAAAGCAGGGCAGATCTCAAAGGTCGAAGTAGAAAAAACAAAAAAAACTTTTTTAAACAGATTTATTTTCGAGTTTCAGACTCCGAACCAGATCACTTACAGAGAATTAGTGCGAGAATTTTATGGACTTCCCGAAGATTTTTATAAAGTGTATCCCCTCCGCATTGAATCGCTGAATTTAAACGACATTATAAAAACAGCACAAGTTACAATAAAACCCACTGAATTAACAATACTCGTATTGGGTCCTGAAAGATACCTAAAACACCTCAAGGAGATTTTTAAAAACACATATGAATGCAGGGTTGTAGTACCTTGACAAACTGAACAAAAAGAGGGTAAAAGCAAAACATGTTTGATTACAATGTGTTCCGTAATTTATCAGAAAAAATTGAATCATACAGGAATGAAATGATCGACCTCCAAATTGCTTTGACTGCTATACCGGCTATTTCACCGGATAACGGCGGTGAGGGGGAGTATGAAAGGGGAAGGTTCATAAAACATATACTCGATACTATCCCCTTTGATCAGTGTTTTGAGATAAATGCCCCCGATCCCAGAGCAAAAGGGGGGTACCGTCCCAACATAATCGTGCGGCATAACGGCAGAAACAAAAGAACAGTATGGATTATAACTCACATGGACGTAGTTCCTCCTGGAAACCTAGATCTTTGGAAAACTGACCCTTTCAGAGCTGTTATTCAGGATGGAAAAATCTATGGTCGGGGCGTGGAGGATAATCAGCAGGACCTCATATCTTCACTTTTTGCAGCTCGGGTATGCTGTGAAGAAAAAGTGACTACACCTAACGCTGTGGGTCTTATTTTTGTCTCAGATGAGGAAACGAGAAGTCTGTATGGACTGGACTACGTATTGATTAATGAGAAAAATCCTATTCAGAGTGATGATATAATATTAGTGCCCGATGCAGGAAACAGCGATGGCACACTAATAGAGGTCGCCGAAAAAAGTATCCTATGGCTGCGTATTCATACCAGTGGAAAACAGTGTCATGGGAGCACTCCCCATCAAGGAAAGAATGCACATTTGGCAGCCTCACATCTTATTGTGCGTCTTCACAATGAACTCCATAAGTGTTTTGATGAAATTAACACCCTTTTTGATCCACCGGCGAGTACGTTCGAGCCCACAAAAAAAGAAGCCAATGTACCAAACGTGAATACAATTCCTGGCGATGACGTGTTTTACATGGACTGTCGGATACTACCCCAGTACGACCTGAAAATGGTTCTGGCGAAAATAAAAGAGGTCGCAAAAGAAATCGAAACGATCTTCGGAGTCTCAATTGAGGTAGAACCAATCCAGGAACTTCAATCCCCACCACCAACTTCTACCGATGCGCCAGTGGTAAAAGCCTTACAAAAGGCGATCCGAGAGGTGTACTCTGTTGAAGCCAAACCGCGAGGTATAGGTGCAGGAACAGTGGCTGCGTACTTGAGGAAAAGAGAATTTCCCGTAGCTGTGTGGTCCCGCACTGAGCATACCGCTCACCAACCAAATGAGTTTTGTTTAATTGACAATATGGTAGGAAATGCAAAGGTTTTTCTCCATTTATTCCTTCAGGATTATTAGAAAGGAGGGAGACTGTTACTAAAAAAGGAACTATGTGTGTAGAAAAGATTGTTTTCTCTGACCACACATTACTCAAAGTTCTATACGGTGAACACGACAAAAATCTACGTCTTATTGAAAAGCTAGATGGCGTAAGTATTGGGGTAAAAGGCAACGTTCTATCCATAAGTGGTGACCTCCCTTCTGTAAAACTCGCCAAAAATCTCCTCATGCAACTTTATCATATAGTTTCCAGGGGTTACCCTCTTTTTCATCAGGACGTGGATTTTGCACACCGGATGCTGGCTGAAAACAGCGAGGTGAACCTTGAGCAGATATTTCTAGATAAGGTCTTTATCTCATCGAAAAAACGAATAATTACACCCAAAAGTTTAGCACAGAAAGAGTACATTGAAGCCATACGAACCTGCGATATGGTTTTCGGAATAGGGCCAGCTGGCACTGGAAAAACTTATCTAGCTATGGCCATGGCCGTTTCCTATCTCATGGATAAAAAAGTGGACAGGATCGTGCTCGCAAGACCTGCAGTTGAAGCGGGCGAAAAACTTGGGTTCCTTCCAGGTGACTTAGCGGAAAAGGTAAATCCATACTTGAGACCCCTTTATGATGCCCTGTACGATATGATTGACTTTGACAAGGCAACCTCTCTAATAACCAGAGGAGTTATAGAGGTAGCACCCCTTGCTTTTATGAGAGGACGAACCCTCAATGATGCTTTCGTTATACTAGACGAGGCTCAGAACACGACGTCTGAACAGATGAAAATGTTTCTGACACGCCTCGGTTTCGGATCCAAAGCTGTGATTACTGGAGATGTGACTCAGATAGATCTGCCAGTGGAGAAACAGTCAGGGCTTATAGAGGCGGAACAAATATTAAAGAACACTAAGGGGATACGCTTCGTGTACTTCACAGAGGTCGATGTAGTTCGTCATCCTTTAGTACAGGAAATAATAAAAGCTTATAACAACCTTGATAAACGGCGACGTAAACGCGACGAGGGTTAATATTTGGGGTCAAAAAACAATATTTTTATAGCCAATTATCAACGGAAATTCAAGCTTAACAGGCGCAAGATCCTAAAAATCATCGACCAAATCCTCAATCTACTCCAGATCAGAAATAGCGAAATAAGTGTGCTTTTCCTTGATGACGAAAAAATAAGAGAGTTGAACAGATCATTCCTAGGTCGTGATCGACCCACAAACGTTATGGCTTTTCCTCAAAAGGAGGGCGAATCGCCGGAGACACAGTACAATCTACTGGGCGACGTGGTCATATCCGTGGAAACGGCATCAAGAGAAGCCCATGAAGCAGAGATACCTCTTGAAGACGAGTTAACATATCTGCTGATACACGGTATTCTACATCTTCTCGGTTATGATCACGAAAGTGGAGATGAAAAAAACGCCAAATTGATGAAGGACAAAGAATTTGAACTTTTCTATATGATCAAGGGATACGAACTGGAATAACCCACAGGATCATATCAACAATGCCTCCTAAACACTGTAATTTGGGATAAATGATTGTTCAGAGCAGGTTGAATCTTGATGAAGGCCCTATCCTCCCCTTGCTTTTAAAGATGAGCTGGCCTTCCATGATGGCTATGTTGTCTCTTGCTATCTACAATATTATGGACACCATCTGGCTCTCATGGATAAACCCTTATGCTGTTGCCGCATTTACAATCACATTCCCTTTACAGATGACCTTGGCAGCCATAGGTATTGGCACTGGAGTGGGTGCCGGCTCACTTGCGGCTCGGATGTTTGGGGCAAAAGACGAAAAAACACACATCATCGCAGGCCAAACAGTTTTTCTCTCAGTAACTATCTCATTACTTGTAATTCTAATAGTTCTCTTTTATGGAAGAGAGCTTCTAACCATATTTGGCGGTGAAGGTATAACCTTAGAGCTTTCCCTCAAATATCTTAACATAAGTATTATTGGTTCCCCATTTTTGCTTCTAATTCTAACTGGTACAAATCTTCTTCGAGCTGAAGGACGACCGGAACTAGCCATGTTTACCATTATAATCTTTACCATAACAGGGGCTGTATGCGATCCACTGTTTATTTTCGGATTGGGCCCTTTTCCTCAAATGGGCATCGTCGGCTCTGCGCTGTCTGCCGTACTAGGACAACTCACAGGTGGACTTCTTTTGCTTTATTTTTTGTCCAACCCTACATCACGATACCAAATGCGGTTACAACATTTACGTCCCAATCTCTACTTAATCAGAGAAATTTACAAAACCGGATTTCCCTCCGTCCTCATGAACCTGCTTGTAAGCGGGGTTATAACCGTTTATACAAACCTTCTTTCACATTACGGCCCGATGGCTCTTGCAACTCTAGGTATATGCTTCAGGGTCAATGGTCTTCTAGTTATGATGCTCTTCGGGATAGGACATGGCGTACTGCCGATCGTGGGTTTCAATTACGGGGCTAAACTTTATAAACGGCTGGTAACAACCATAAAAGTCGCGATTATCAGCTCAACAATTTTCGCCTCCTTCACATCCTTCATCGTACTAATACTAGCTGATTACATCGTTCTTATTTTCACGCAGGAAACCACCCTTTTTGAAATGTCTCGTATCGCCCTTCGCCTGTATATCTCATCCCTTGTATTCGCAGGACCCAGCATCGTTTTGATCAACATGTTCATCGGATTAGGCAAAGGAACTACATCAATGTGGCTCATGTTCATCAGAGACGGCGTATTACTCATACCTTTCCTTTACCTGTTTCAGTTTTGGATGGGATTCTGGGGGATATGGATCGCGCAACCTGTAGCCGCTGCATTAGCTTTTTTAATCATTTACAAACGAGCAAGAATGGAATTGGAAAATTTTAAGCAAATTGCAAATCGTTAATCTTGTGACAGGCCACATAATGCCCCTCCTGAAATTCTCTTAACGGAACCTCTATGAAAAGACAAACATCCTCTCGATAAGGACATCGATTAAAGTAAGGGCATGCAGAGCTATGCATAGCAACATCGTTGAAAAACATCTTTTCTTTTGTTCTTTTCTCCATTCTCTCCATCGAGAATGGAACAGGAACTGAATCCAAAAGTGTTTGTGTATAAGGGTGGAGGGGGTTCATAAACAGAACATCGCTTGTCGCCACTTCCACAATCCTTCCCATATACATAACAGCTACTCTATCGCTAATGAATTTTATAACACTCAGATCGTGAGAAATAAAAAGGTATGTCAGAGAAAATTTTTCCTGAATCTCTTTCATCAAGTTAAGAATCTGCGCCCTTATAGAAACATCTAGAGATGACACAGGTTCATCGGCAATAATAACCTTTGGTTCTAGAATCAATGCCCTGCCTATACACAGCCGCTGTCTCTGTCCTCCACTGAATTCATGAGGATAACGATCCAAAATTTCTCTTGGCAATCCCAGATCTTCTAGGAGAGCATAAACGCGCTCCTTTCTTGATTTATTATCGCCTATTTTATGGACGATTAGAGGTTCCTCTAGAGCCTGTCCGGCCGTTTTCCGAGGATTCAAAGATGCAAAAGGGTCCTGAAAAACAATTTGCACCAACCGTCTGTATCTCTTTAACTCCTCTCCGGTCAAAGTTTCCAAATCCCGACCCTCGAATAAAATCTGACCCGAGGTAGGTTTCTCTAAAAAGGCGGCAATTCTTGCTAGTGTAGATTTACCCGAACCACTCTCACCAACTACTCCAAGAACTTCTCCCTCGAATAGTTGAATATCTACACCATTGAGGGCAAACACTTTTCCTTTTCTGCTGAAAATACCAGTGTTTAAAGGGTATATCTTCCTGAGTTTTCTAGTCTCTAGAATAGAAGAGCTGAACATCCCCAAGCTGTCAGTTTGTTTTCCAGCAACGAACCATATGCCCGTCGCCACAATCTCTAAGAACCTGATTCTCTATTTTACAAGAAAGGGTAACCATAGGGCAACGATCTTGAAAGCGACAACCAACAAACTGGCCAACAATGGACAGTACATATCCATTTATTGTTTTGAGTCGATCTCTTTTCCCATATTTTCTCGTCCAAACGGGTATGGATTCCATTAATCCTATGGTATATGGATGCTTGGGGTTCGAAAACAGTTCTTTAACCACAGCGTATTCAACAACTTCACCAGCGTACATTACTGCTACAGCATCTGCCATCTCAGCGACAATACTCAAATCGTGGGTTATAAGTATAATTCCCAGTTCGGTTTTCTTCTGTATTTCCGCAAGCAAATCTAATATCTGTGCCTGTACAGTTACATCGAGAGCTGTAGTTGGTTCATCAGCTATGAGCATTTTAGGGGTGCATGCAATTGCCATTGCAATCATAACTCTTTGACGCATCCCCCCACTCAACTGATGGGGATAATTCTTTATTCTCTTTTCCGGCATAGAAATACCCACTCGTTTTAGTAGCTCTACGGTTATATCGGTGGCCTCCTTCGAACTTGCTCTACCATGAACTACTAATACCTCTTTTATCTGTTCTCCCACCGTTAAAACAGGATTCAACGCATTCATTGGTTCCTGAAAAATCATGGAGATCTCTTTCCCTCGTATCTCCCTCATAGACCTCTCATCCAGTCGAAGTAAATCTTTATTCTCAAAAAGAACAATTCCCGAAACTATTCTTCCGGCGGGTCTCGGGACCAGCCTGAGGATGGAGAGCGCTAACACTGTTTTTCCACAACCGGACTCTCCTACAACCGCTGTTGTTCCTCCTTTTGTTACTGCAAGATCGACCCCGTCGACAGCACGAACTACACCCCATGGGGTATCAAAATACGTCCTCAGATCATGAATTTCCAATAAAGGTGACGGAAATTCACGTCCCATCGGCCGCTTTTCTTTGCCACTCGGTAATTAATTCCACAAGCAAACGCACTCCTACACCTGATGCCCCTTTGGAAATATAACTTTTACCCTTTGAACGCCAAGCTGTACCCGCAATATCAAGATGAACCCAAGGGACATCACCTACAAAATGTTTGAGAAACAACGCTGCTGTGATTGCGCCTGCTTGCCTACCCCCGGTGTTTTTGACATCTGCAACTTCACTTTTGATGAGTTCCTCATAGGCATTCCAAAGTGGAAGTTCCCATACGAATTCACCCGTTTTTTCACCTGCCATTTTTATCCGACTTTTCAGTCTCTCATCGTTACCAAACATTCCCGTAAGGTCTTCTCCCAAAGCAACCACGCAGGCACCCGTAAGTGTCGCAATATCTATTATTGCCTGTGGTTTAAAACGATGCGCGAATGCAATTGCATCTGCAAGTGTTAGTCTACCCTCCGCATCGGTATTTATCACTTCAATCGTCTTTCCTGATAGAGACTTAAGAATATCACCTGGTTTGAGAGCACCACCTCCCGGTAAATTTTCAGTGGCCGCTATAAGACCAACTACGTTCACAGGAAAAGACAAATCTGACAATGCTCTTATCGTTCCAAGAACTGCGGCAGCACCTGCCATGTCTGATTTCATCTCTTCCATTTTTTCCGCCGACTTGAGAGATAATCCTCCACTGTCAAACGTAAGCCCCTTACCTATAAGGACAATTGGATCCTTATCCTCCCCCACCCCTCTATACTTAACAACTATAAGTTTTGGGGGCTCATGACTTCCCTTTGCTACACCCAAGAATGCATTCATGCCTAATTTTTCAATCTCATCTTTCTCAAGTATCTCAACCTCAACTTCCTTTCTGGACTTAGCAAGATCAATGGCCACATCAGCTAAATCTCTCGGTTTCATAAAATTTGCAGGCATGGACACCAAATCACGGGCAAAGTTTGTGGCTTCACATACTATTTCCGTTTTTCTTACCAGTGCTCTCAATTCGTCTAGAAAACTTTTCGTACCTGAGTAGACTGTAAGTTCCTCAATTTCATGTGTTTTATCTTTATCAGTTGTCTTGAATCTATTGAATGAATAGAACCCTAGACAAACACCTTCAACCAAAGCGACCAAAGCTTCGGCACGGGAAAGTTTACATAGTTCCTCATCAATCTCTGTTCCAACGTTTCTCGCCTTAAGATCTCTTGCTAGATTTACACCTTTGGCAAATACACCTCTTATCTTTTCCAGATCTATCTCGCTTTGTTTCCCCAATCCTACGAGGATTATGCGCTTTGAAAAATGCGAATCTGGCAGGTAAATCACAGCCGTTTCAAGAAACTTTCCCTGAAAATCACCCAGTTCGAGAAAATTACTTATTGAATTTGAAGTTGCATTATCGAAAAGTTTTGCAAACCCGGAGAGAGGGAGGGGATTTTCAGGCAAAGGAATAATAAAAGCATCCACAGGCTTTTCTGGATATAGGAGTGAGGAGACATTTATATTCATACGGGACCTCACTTTTCATAAACATAAAATAAAAAAGGGTTGTTCCCTTTGGGAACAATCCTCAAAATTTTCACATGGAGGCGGCAACCGGATTCGAACCGGTGAATAACGGTTTTGCAGACCGCTGCCTTAGCCGCTTGGCTATGCCGCCCTTTTCTCTGGAGCGGGCGAACGGATTTGAACCGTCGACGTCCACCTTGGCAAGGTGGCACTCTACCGCTGAGTTACGCCCGCTTGAAATTCAATTTTTAATTATAATAGACCTTTCTCTTTGTCAATAGGAAAAAAGTTAAGCCTTAGCAAGCTCAACTGCTTATTTTTTCAACGAGAGATGTCAAAGCTCTCAGATATTCCCCCATTCCGACAAAAAAGATATCATTATGATTTGCACCCATGATCTTAATCAGTACTTTGTCTAGTGCTCCACTTGCTTGAAACAGAGTCTCACCCTCCGAAAAAGGTATAATATGATCGTACTGAGCGTGAATTATCAGGGTGGGCTTCTTAAATAGGGCGATTTTCTCGGTGTGTTTGAATGGGTCTCCCAGTTTTTTTTCAAGTTCTCCCAAACCAAGAACTCGAAGTAGAGAAAAAAAATGGGCAAATCCACTCTCAACAACAAGAGCATCAACCATCTCTTGGTGAACAGAGGCGATTTCTAGTGCAGAAATCGATCCCAGTGATCTACCGTATACAATTATCTTTCTGGAAAAACTCTGTTTTTCCAGAAACTTCAATGTTTGGTTGAACACATCGTTGGAATCCCGCATCATGGAACTTACACTAGGCAATCCTCCTGACCTGCCATAACCTCTGTAATCAATTACTAAAAGATTTGCCCCTGCCTGTTTGAACATCAAAGCAATGTCGTGATAGTCCGCGGCTATTTCACCATTTCCATGGAAAAATAGCACTGTGGGACTCTGAGGCGAAAATATATGAAAGTACCCACAAAGTGCGACTCCGTCAGACATGGTAAACGATACCGACTGGCTTCCCTCTGGTGGTCTTAAATGAGGATATTCAGGTCGTGGATAGAATAAACGGACCAAAATCTCAGGTTTATCAAGTAGCGTGTAATTATCTTTCACCGTCCACCAAAACCTAACGTTTCACTTTTAGCGTACTGTTCCAAAACTTAACCATATAATCAACACCGGAGTAAATGCTGAGTATCAGTGCGAGGTAAAGAATTACTGTACCAACCACATGGGCATTTATTCCAAAAACGGGGTAGTGTATTATTAAAGCTGTTACCGCAACTACCTGACATAGTGTCTTTTTCTTACCCAGCGGACTTGCCTGAATTGTCACTCCTTCTGAAGCGGCAAAACTACGGATCCCATCAACTGCAAAATCTCTAATTATTATGAGAGCGACGATCCAAGCTGGGATTCGCTCTATTGGGATCATAAGTATCATAGCGGTATTTATAACTAACTTATCAGCTATGGGATCAAACAACTTACCCATAGGGGTCACGATATTGTAATACCTGGCCACGTACCCATCGAGAAAATCAGTCAGGTAAACCATTACAAACGCCAGCGCTATGAGGAGACTCGTAATCCTATCCGGAGAAGTAAGCAACAAAAAAAGAACAGGGATAATAAAAAGTCTAAAAAGTGTTATCGCATTTGGTAGATTCAAAATCCTTCTATTTTCAGGACTTATGGGGAGACTGTCGAAATAGTTTTTAAGTCTATCAATCATAAAAACATCACTTCTCTGGCACACGCTTCCAATCAGTTAGAAAGGTTTCTATACCTTTATCTGTCAGAGGATGATTTGCCAATTGCATGAGAACTTTAAATGGAATTGTTGCCACATGAGCCCCCAGTAGAGCTGCCTCCAAAACATGTTGTGGATGACGAACGCTGGAAACTATCACTTCGGTGTTATAGCCGTAACTATTAAAAATCTCTAATGTTTGTTCTACAATCAGCATACCACGATGTCCTACGTCGTCCATTCTACCCACAAAGGGACTCACGTAAGCAGCTCCTGCTTTTGCTGCAAGTAATGCCTGTAGTGGTGAAAACACTAGGGTTTGGTTAACAGGAATACCTTCAGCAGCAAATAGGCGGGTGGCCTTAAGACCTTCCGTCGTTAGTGGGACTTTAATCACCACTTGCTTGCCCATTTTGGCCAATTCTCTACCCTCTTCCAACATACCCTCCGCATCAGAACTTATAACCTCCACACTAACCGGTCCTTCAACAAGAAGAAGAATTTCCCTGATGAGATCTTTAAAACTCTTTCCTTCCTTGGCGATTAGTGTAGGATTGGTTGTCACACCATCAATGAGACCAAGACGTAACCCCTCCTTAATTTCTTCAATATTTGCTGTGTCGAGAAAGAATTTCATGATTACCTCCTGTTCTCAAATGTTCATCAACTTTCTAAAGCTTTCAAGACAACTTAAACTACAAAAGTAGTATCTTTTACCTCCAAAATCAAAGGAGTATGCACTGCTTATAGGTAAATAAGTATGACAATACGGATCCTCAACCAGATCTTCCCCATCGGTGCTTGTCTGTATCGTATAAGGAGGGGTATAATAACTCACCCTATCATGAGGAATAGAGAAGATTAGACGGACCAACCGGTACAGAATGTATAAAAGCAAAACACCAACTATGAGACGAATAATCAACATACTGCACAAGAACCCAGTCTTTGTACTCTCTGGGTCTCCCCAAGCTGGTCAAGCAACTCCTTTACGGTTAAACCAAATACAGGATGAACCAGTCCTGGCTCAATCTCACAGAGAGGCTCCAAAACAAATCTACGTCTGTGGCATTCAGGGTGAGGAATAACTAGTTGTTTTTCTTCAATAATGGCCCTGCCATAAAAAAGGATGTCCAGATCCATATACCGCGGACCCCATTTTATAGCCGTTCTCTCACCAAACGATCTCTCGATTATTTTCAACATGTTAAGTAGCTCTATAGGTTTGAGAGTAGTTGAAACTTTCAATACTCCATTTATGAAATCGTTTTGAGGTACACCTCCTACGGGCGCCGTTAAATACCATGATGACTGGGCTAAACACCTAATCTCTTCAACACGCCTAATAGTTGAAACAGCCTGTTCGCATTGCGCAAGCGGATCACCCAAGTTTGACCCTATACCTATAAACGCAATTTCCGAATCATCGTTTGCCATACTATCTTACCTTTGTCTCAAACCTAAAACATCCTGCATATCGTAAAGGCCATTTTTCTGGTTTACAACCCAGCGCGCCGCCTTTAGTGCACCACGAGCAAAATTGTCACGACTATGCGCCCTGTGAGTGAATTCCAATCTCTCACCATTTGTTACAAACATAACGGTGTGCTCTCCAACTATATCGCCTCCCCTGATGGTCTGGATACCAATTTCCTTCTTTGTTCGCTCACCGATAATACCCCTACGCAAATACACGGCGCATGTCTCCAGATCTCTGCTCAGACTTTTAGCAATGATCTCTGCCATTCGCATCGCCGTACCACTGGGGGCATCCTTTTTGAGGTTATGATGAGCTTCGATTATCTCCACATCATAGTCATCACCAAGTACACTTGCAACCTCGCCTAGTACCTTAAACAACAAGTTCACCCCAACACTCATATTTGGTGAAAGCACACAAGGAACAGAATCCGAAAGCTTCCTTATTTTTTCCATTTCATCCGCGGTGAATCCTGTAGTCCCTATAACAATAGGTTTCCCCTTCTCTGCAGCAACCCCCATATGGTAGACTGAAGCCTGATGATGGGTAAAATCTATGACCACATCTCCGTCATCAATGACTTTACTGATGTCGTCCGCTACCAAAACACCCATCTTACCAAGACCAAGCGCTTCACCCACGTCTTTGCCCACAAGATGATGGTCTTTCCTTTCAACCGCCCCGGCAACCTTCATATCATCAGACGCTGCAATGAGAGAAATTATCCTCCCCCCCATCCGTCCACCTGCACCAGTAACAATGGCCCTGATCATCTTCTGCCTCCTATTTTATGAGTCCATAATTGATCATCGCCTGTCTCAACTTATCATAGTTCGCATCGGAGAGTTTGCAAAGTGGCAGGCGAATCTCGTACTCAATCTTACCCATCATCGCCAATGCTGCCTTTACAGGCGCAGGGTTTGTCTCTATGAAAAGCATATCAATGAGGGGCACCATCTTGTAATGCAACTCTCTTGCCTTATTTATATCACCTGCCTCAAAGGCATCAATCATAGCCGCCATATCTGCGGGCGCTACGTTAGAAATCACAGATATTACGCCGTGGCCACCCAGACACAGCAAGGGGAACGTGAAAAAGTCATCACCAGAAAGAACAGAGAATTTATCCCCACAGAGGGCAATTATGTCATGCATCTGTTTAAGCGAACCTGAAGCTTCTTTCGTTCCAACTATGTTGGGAATCTTCGCCAGACGGGCGAGAGTTTCAGGTAGTAGATTTACGCCGGTTCTACCCGGTATGTTGTATATAATTATCGGTATAGGAACACGTTCGGCAATATACTTATAATGCTGATAAAGTCCCTCCTGTGTAGGACGGTTGTAATAAGGACACACCATTAACGCACCATCAGCACCTACCTCATAGGCATGCCGCGTAAGTCTCAATGCCTCCTCAGTGCTGTTGGAACCAGTTCCCGCTATTACTGGCACTCTCTTCTTAACAGCATCAACGGTAATTTCTATCACCCTATCATGTTCTTCGTGGGAGAGCACGGAGGACTCTCCCGTCGTGCCACAGGGAACTATGCCGTCCGTACCGTTTTCGATCTGAAATTCGATGAGTTCCCTCAATCTCTCTTCGTCAATCTGTCCATTTTTAAAAGGGGTAACAATAGCTACAATAGCTCCTTTAAACATACTTACCCTCCTTCATTTTTTTCAATCTTTACCTAGAAATTTAGGGATAATCTCCCCTCTCACTACGTCCTCATAGGTCTCCCTCTTCCTTATAACGTGAAAATCACGACCAGAAACAAGCACTTCTGCAATTCGTGGTCTAGAATTGTAATTTGATGACATCGAGAATCCGTATGCCCCAGCGCTCATAATAGCCATGAGTTCATCCCTATCAAAACGAGGAATTTGTCTGTTCTTAGCTAGATAATCTGCCGATTCACAAATAGGACCAACAATGTCAGCAACTATACTCTTTCTCCTTTTTTGCACCACTGGCTGAATAGCATGATAGGCATTGTACAAACTTGGGCGCATTAGGTCATTCATACCCGCATCGACAATTATAAAATTCTTTCCCTCTTTCTCCTTCGTATACAGCACCCTTGTCACAAGAATCCCCGCGTTTCCCACAATTACCCTGCCAGGTTCAAAGATAAAAGTAACAGGAAGATCACCAGCAGTTTCAATAATAGCTTGCGCGTACTCCTCAGGATGGGGTGGTTTCTCATCTCCGTAGGTTATACCCAGTCCACCACCAAAATCGAGGAACTTTATGTCAAATCCTTCGTTTTTCAGAATCAAGATCAGCTCTTTCAACTTTTTAAGAGCGTCAACAAAGGGAGATATCTTAACCAACTGAGAGCCGATGTGACAACTAACACCTATTATGTCTAAATTAGCCATTTTCCTAGCTTTTCTATACGCTTTAAGAGACGAAACCACATCAATGCCGAATTTGTTCTCTTTGAGGCCCGTGGATATATAGGGATGAGTTTCAGGGTCCACGTCGGGATTTATCCTAAGGGCAATTCCGGCTTTTTTCCCCATCCTCTTTGCACAGTCATTTATAACTTCCAATTCTTGAAAAGATTCCACATTGAACATAAGAATATCTTTCTCTAACGCTAACTCAATCTCATCCACTCTTTTGCCAACTCCCGAGTAAACCACCTTCTTCGGGTCAACACCAGCCTGCAGCGCCCTATAAAGCTCACCACCCGAAACAATGTCTACCCCACCCCCCTCCTTAATGAAAATCCTGAGGATCGCGATGTTTGAATTTGCCTTTGCAGCAAAACAAACAATATGGGGTATTTTTCTGAAAGCGTTGTCAAAAACGAGGAAATGATTTCTAAGGGTTTGATAACTGTAAAGATAAAAAGGTGTTCCTATTTCGGTTGCTATTCTCGAAACTGGCACCTCTTCACAGTAAAGCTCTCCGTTTACATACTTGAAATCATGCACAGGCCAAACTCCCTGTTCAATGAGTAGTTAATCATTTTCAAAAAATCCCGATTCAACGTCCACTATGTATAAATACGTCCACCCCAATAGATCCAACACAATCATTGAGAATATTGCACAACTAAAGGGCAACCCTTTGAACCTTCCCTCCGCCAACGATCTTCAACGATAATGACTTTTCCAGACCTTTCGGCACCGGATCAGCCTTTTTCCCACAGAACACCAAAAAAAACATTAACATAAATGCTAAAATAAAAAAGAGCGTTCTTCTCTTCATGAAAACAGCTTTCTCTCTTGTTCTTCTATGTAAATCCTCACTTCTTCCGGGGATGTTGAACCCTCGGTTACCTTTCTCCTAACTGAATCATCAGGAGAAAGATTTTTCAAAGCATCCTCATCAAAACAGTTATGGAATTCTTTAAATTCTTTCAAATCCAGTTCTGACAATGACTTTCTTTTTTCCAGACAGTAAGCCACTATTTCTCCAACAATTCTATGGGCATCACGAAAGGGCACACCCTTCATAACGAGGTATTCGGCAATGTCCGTAGCTATTGTAAAACCATAAGCAGCCTCTTTCATCCTTTCTCTGTTTATCTTCATGCCGTTTAGCATCCCTTTTGCGTTTTTAATCGAAGATTTAACTGTATCTACGGTGTCGAAAAGTGGTTCTTTATCCTCTTGCAGATCCCTATTGTACGTCATTGGCAAACCCTTTAGGGTAACAAGTAAAGACACCAAATTTCCGTAAACCCTACCCGTCTTGCCACGAATTAACTCAGCCACATCAGGGTTTTTTTTCTGCGGCATCATGCTACTACCGGTAGAATAGTCGTCAGAGAATTCAACAAATTTGAACTCATCAGTTGACCAGACGATAAGATCCTCGCAAAGGCGACTCAGATGCATCATGATCAAGGCACACGAGAATACGAACTCTACCACAAAGTCACGATCAGCTACGGCATCCATGCTGTTTTTTGTGATTTCCGGAAACTTTAGAATTTTCGCCAGGTATCTCCTGTCAAGGGGAAGATTTGATCCTGCTATAGCCCCCGACCCCAGTGGTAGAACATTAGTCCTCTCTCTACAATTCTCAAGCCTTTCAAGATCACGTGCAAACATACAATCATAAGCCATCAGATAGTGGCTAAAAAGCACAGGTTGAGCCCTTTGCAAATGAGTATATCCCGGCATAACAGTATTCAATTCTCTCTTAGCCAGTTGAATGAGCGTCCTCCTCAAATCTTTGAGTGTAACAATGATCTCATCGATTTCTTCTCTAACAAACAAACGCAAATCGAGGGCAACCTGATCATTACGACTCCTCCCCGTATGAAGTTTTTTCCCGACCTCACCAATACGAGCTATAAGCGCCTTCTCCACAGCCATATGTATATCTTCATCCCCTGGGTCAAAGTTGAATTTTCCCACTTCAATATCTTCAAGAATGGAATCTAACCCGGAGAGAATGATCTTCATTTCATTTTTGTCTATTAAACCCACTCTACACAGCATCTTTGCGTACGCTTTACTTCCGAGGATGTCTTGTCTGTAGAGTCGACGGTCAAAACTTAAAGAAGAGGTGAATATTTCAACCTCCCTTTGCGGTCTCTGAGTAAACCTTCCCCCCCACGGTTTATCTATCGCCATTTTGACCTCATTATTATCATCCCATATTACAACAAACCCGCCGCTTTCAAAGCCTGTATACGCAGCCGCAAAGCGTTTATTTTAATAAACCCAGAAGCATCTCTCTGGTCATAAATTCCTGAATCTTTTTCAAAGGTAGCCACACCCTCACTGTAGAGCGAAAAAGGCGACTTCCTACCAACAACTGTACAGTTACCTTTGTACAGCTTAACCCTAACAGTCCCGGTAACGTTCTCCTGAGTTGAGTCTACGAATTGTTGCAAAACTTTCATTTCAGGGGAAAACCAGAAACCATAATAAACAAGCTGTGCGTATTTTGGCATCAGCGTATCTTTTAAAAACATTACCTCTCTATCAAGTGTGATCGATTCCAGAGCCCTATGTGCAGTCCACAGCACCGTTCCGCCTGGTGTTTCATATACACCCCGGGATTTCATACCAACAAATCTATTCTCCACCATGTCAACTCGACCCACACCGTTTTCACCAGCTATACCGTTAAGGACATCCATCAGTTCTGCCGGGGACAATCTTTGTCCGTTTACGGCTACAGGATTTCCCCTTTCAAAATCAATTTCCAAATAAGTAGGCTTATCAGGTGCCTTTTCCGGTGCCACAGTTAGCACATAAATGTCTTCAGGAGGCTCCATCCAGGGATCTTCTAAAATACCACCCTCATGAGATATATGAAGGGCATTTCTGTCACTACTGTAAGGTTTCTCTCTGCTTACAAGGGGTACAGCTATACCGTGTTTCTCTGCGTACTCCAGTAGAGATTGTCTGGAGTCAAACTTCCAATTTGGATCTTTCCAGGCAGCGATAATCTTAATCTGTGGAGCTAAAGCTATGTACGTCAGCTCAAAACGCACCTGGTCGTTACCCTTTCCAGTAGCCCCATGACATACAGCATCCGCCCCCTCCATCTTCGCTATCTCGATTTGCTTTTTAGCAATTAGAGGACGGGCAAGAGACGTGCCTAGTAGATACATCCCTTCATATACCGCATTTGCTCTCATGGCGGGAAATACATAATCACGGACAAACTCTTCCCTTAAATCCTCTATGTAAACTTTACTAGCACCTGTGGCTAAGGCCCTTTCCCTTATCCCGTTGAGTTCTTCCTTCTGTCCCACATCCGCTACAAAAGCAACAACTTCACAGTCGTAAGCTTCTATAAGCCACCTGAGAATGACAGATGTGTCCAAGCCACCAGAATATGCCAGTACCACTTTCATCTTTTCATGTTTCATAAATTGTCCTCCGTCAGAAGCATTTCCAGAATAGCCTTCTGCATATGCAGGCGATTCTCGGCCTGATCAAGCACCACGGAATGTCTACCATCAAGAACATCGGAGGTTATTTCTTCGCCTCTATGAGCGGGTAAACAGTGCATGATCATAACATCCCGAGAGGCGTATGTTAGCAACTTAGAATTAACCTGGTACGACTGAAAAACCTGTATTCGTTTTTCATATTCTTCCTCTTTACCCATACTCGTCCAAACATCAGTATAAATTACATCAACATCCTGAACAGCTTCTTTAGGATCTCTACAAAGGACTATACCCTCTATAGCTTCACGTTGGGCCCTTCGAAAAATTTCTTGATCAGGTTCATACCCTTGGGGACACGCAATCCGAACATGAATGGGCAATATCGTTGCTACATTTAACCAAGAGTTTGCCACATTGTTACCATCCCCGATAAAGGCCAACTTCAACTTTTCATATGAACCCTTTTTTTCAACAATAGTAAATACATCACTTAACACCTGACAGGGATGCAAAAGATCTGTCAAACCGTTGATAACGGGTATGGTTGCATGTCTTGCGAATTCCTCTATAATCTCCTGAGCAAATGTTCTTATCATAATGGCATCCAAGTAGCGCGACATTACCCGCGCAGTATCAGCTATACTCTCCCCCCTTCCCATCTGAGTATCTCGACTGTTCATATAAATGGCATTTCCACCCATTTGAATCATAGCAACCTCAAAAGACAATCTCGTTCTTGTGGATGCCTTTTCGAATATCATACCCAAAACTTTTCCCTTTAAGGGCTTATACTCCCTCTTTTCTCGAAACCACTTCTTAAGCGTTCTAGCCCTCTCCACAAGATAATCAAATTGGGCTCGATTTAAATCTCGCTCACTCAAAAGATGTTTCATACCTTTTACTCAAGGGCCTGTTGAAGAACAGACACTGCTCTGTTACAATCACTCTCACTAATTATAAGAGGGGGAACAAGACGCACAACAGATGGACCCGCAGCTGCTACAAGCAGGCCTTTTCTAAAGCATTTTTCTACAACGCTAAACGCATCTCCATCTATTTCCACACCTATTAGAAGACCTAAACCTCTTACTTCTTTTACAATCCCATTTTTCTTCTGTAAGGAGGTGAGGCAATCCTTAAGGTAAATTCCCATTTTTCTTGCGTTTTCCACCAAGTTTTCCCGTATAAGCGTCTCTAATGTAGCTTTTGCCGCCGCCATAGCTAGAGGGTTACCCCCAAAAGTTGAGGCATGACTGCCCGGCTCAAAAGCTGAAGCTACCTTTTCTGTAGCAAGTACAGCACCGACAGGAAAACCGTTACCCAAAGCTTTGGCTAATGTTAATATATCAGGAGTTACCCCACTGTGTTCGTAAGCGAACAACTTCCCCGTTCGACCCATTCCAGTCTGAACCTCATCAAGTATCATGAGAACACCCTTCTCATCACATAGCTCTCTGACTTCCCTTAAGTAACCTTCATCAGGAACTTGAACACCTCCTTCAGCCTGTACTGGTTCTAACATTACTGCACATGTCTTATCCGTAATTGCATTACGGAGAGCGTTCACATCATTGAATATCACATAACGGAACCCAGTAGGCAATGGCTCGAACCCACGATGAAACTTATCTTGTCCTGTAGCAGCTAGAGTAGCCAGTGTCCTCCCATGGAAAGACCCTTTCATTGTGATAATCTCGTACTTCCCACCCAGTATCTCGTTACCGTATTTGCGTGCCAGTTTAATAGCTCCTTCATTGGCCTCTGCACCACTATTGCAGAAAAACACACGATCGGCGAACGAATGGGTAACTATAATCTCAGCTAATCTTATCTGAAGCTCGTTATGATAAAGGTTAGATACATGGCACAGTTCAGAGGCCTGCTCCTTTATAGCCTCAACTACAGTAGGATGGCAGTGACCGAGGCTGCAAACCGCAATACCCGCAACAAAATCCAAGTATTCATTACCCTCGATGTCCCATACTCTTGCACCAAACCCCTTCACAAGAACGACAGGAGTTCGCTTGTAAGTATTCATCAGATAAAGATCCGAAATTTTTATCAGCTCCTCGTTCTTCACATTACTATCTCCGTTCCAATTCCTTTGTCAGTGAATATTTCAAGTAGTATGGCGTGTTTGAGTCTCCCATCTATGATATGAGCCTTACCAACGCCACTCCTCAATGCCTTTAAACAGGATTTTATTTTGGGAAACATTCCACCGGAAATGGTACCATCCTCAATCAACCTTAAAGCCTGTTCATTGTTCATGGTGTGAATGAGTTTTTTGTTTTTATCCATAACACCAGCCACATCGGTTAATATTATTAGTTTCTCTGCCTTTAGAGTCGCGGCTACGGCACTCGCCACAACATCGGCATTTATATTATAGGTTTCTCCATTTTCGCCCACACCTGTGGGCGCAATTACCGGTATGAAACCACTACTCACAAGTGAAAGTATCAAACTTCCATTAATCTCCTTAACCTTCCCCACTAAACCTAAATCAATAATTTCAGGTGGTGTATTTTTTGCCTTCTCGGAGGTAAGATAATATTTTTCACCTTTTATTAGATTACCATCTTTCCCACTTAAACCTACGGCTTTGCCACCGTGGCGGTTTATAAGACCTACAATATCTTTGTTCACCCTTCCCACCAAAACCATTTCCACGATATCCATCGTTTCTTCGTCAGTAACTCTCATACCTTGAATGAACTTCGATTCCTTACCCAATGTTTTAAGCAAATCTCCAATCTGAGGTCCCCCTCCGTGAACAATCACAGGATGAATACCTATATACTTCATCATGACCACATCCTGGGCGAAGAGATCCTTCAGTTCTCCATCTACCATAGCATGGCCACCGTATTTTATCACCACAACGCGATCGTAAAATCTTTTTATGTACGGAAGCGCTTCCAAAAGAACGTTTGCTCTCTCCACTGATGCTTGAATATCTTCCATTTCTTTATGCTCTCCTTAAAGTACGTACCTGCTTAGATCCTCGTCTTCGATTATATCCGCAAGTTTCTCCTCAACGTAAGCAGCATCGATTACAATATTCTTCTCCTCGAGATCAGGTGCATTAAATGATACATCCTCAAGAAGGGTTTCCATTATGGTGTAAAGGCGCCTTGCACCTATGTTTTCCGTCCTTTCATTTACCATTGCAGCCATCTCCGCTATTTTTTCGATAGCGTCCTGAGTGAACTGAAGATTTATACCTTCGGTGGAAAGCATCTGTACGTACTGCTTTATCAATGCATTGTGGGGTTCTGTGAGGATCCTGACAAATTCCTCCTTACCTAAAGGAGCGAGTTCCACCCTTATAGGGAATCTACCTTGAAGCTCAGGAATGAGATCTGATGGTTTACTCGAAGTAAAGGCACCTGCGGCTATGAAAAGTATATGATCTGTTTTCACCATACCGTACCTTGTATTTACTGTAGATCCCTCCACAATAGGCAGCAAATCCCGTTGCACACCTTCCCTAGACACATCAGGTCCATGCGGTGAATCGGAACCAACTATTTTATCGATTTCATCAAGAAAGATAATACCAGATTGCTCCACCCGATCTATCGCCGTTTTTATAACCTTGTCCATATCCACTAGCTTCTGTACTTCTTCCTGTGCAAGCAGTTCTAGCGCCTCAGGTACTTTCACTTTTGTTTTTTTCTTCTTTTGAGGGAAAATGTTGCCTAACATTTCTCTAATATTTAGACCTAGATCCTCAATCCCCGCAGTGGAAAAAATCTCTATCATAGGACCAGGACGATTCTCAGTTATTTCGATTTCCACCTGACGATTATCCAGTTTCCCCTCCCTCAAAAGTTTTCTCAATTTTTCCCGAGTACTATCCTGCTGAAGCGCTCTTATGTCATCATCGTAGTGCTCCTGCTTTTGAAAACTTACAAACTCAGAAACTGATCTCTCAATAGGTTTCGGAGGAAGAAGAATGTCCAACAAACGCTCCTCTGCCAATTCTGCAGCTTTACCTTTAACTTTTTCCTGCTCTTCCGCTTTGACGATGTTAATAGCAATATCAACAAGGTCCCTTATCATGGACTCCACATCTCGCCCTACATAACCTACCTCTGTAAACTTCGAGGCTTCTACCTTGAGAAATGGGGAATTGTCTAGCTTAGCCAGTCTTCTTGCTATCTCTGTTTTTCCTACACCTGTAGGCCCTATCATAATTATGTTTTTAGGGGCAATCTCTTCGGCCATCTCCTTCGGAAGATTCTGCCTACGCCAGCGATTTCTTAGGGCAATTGCCACTGCCCTCTTAGCATCATCCTGGCCAATTATGTATTTGTCCAACATTTCAACGATACGACGCGGCGTGAGATCCTTCGAAGACATAACTAGAGATCCAGTTCCTCAACCGTTATATTGTCATTGGTGTAGATGCATATTTCAGAAGCAGTTTTAACCGCCTCTTTTGCGATTTCTGGCGCGGATAGATTGGAATGACGGACAAGAGCCCTTGCAGCAGCAAGAGCATAAGGCGCCCCAGAACCTATAGCCATAACCTCATCGTCTGATTCAATAACATCACCATTACCAGAGATCATTAGAAAGTGATCTTTGTTAACTGCAATCATCAATGCCTCAAGGTGTCTCAACACCCGATCCGTCCTCCAATCCTTCGTTAACTCCACAGCAGCCCTGAGCAAATTCCCGTTGTACTGTTCTAGCTTCGCGTCGAAACGATCGAAAAGAGTAAATGCATCCGCCGTTGCACCTGCAAAACCCACGATCACCTGATTGTGATACAGACGGCGGACTTTCCTAGCCCCATGTTTCATAATTGTTACATCAAAAGTTACCTGACCATCACCAGCAACTGCCACTTTTCCACGATGGCGAACTGCAACTATTGTGGTTCCGTATATCTTCATTACAGTTTCTCCCTTAATGCGCCCTGGGGTGAGCCTTATCGTAAATTGACATGAGATGATCTACACTGACAGACGTGTATTTTTGCGTAGTCGAGAGCTTTTCATGGCCAAGCATTTCCTGAATTGTTCTCAGATCAGCTCCCATATCGAGCAGATGAGTGGCGAAAGAATGGCGAAACGCATGAGGGCTCACCTTTTTTTCCAGACCTCTCAATCTTATATAACGATCAACTATACGCTGCACAGTCCTAGCACTTATACGCCTACCCCGTCCACCGACGAACAAAGGATCAGAATCTCGATTCTCTCCACTGTTCAGTACACCCCTCGCTCCAAGGTATTCATCTATTGCCCGAAGCGCAGGGCTTCCCACCGGAACAACCCTTTCTTTACCCCCCTTACCCTTAACTTTAATCATTCCTTTTGCAAAATCCACATCCCCAATGTTAAGTTCTACGAGTTCACTAAGTCTGATGCCCGATGAATACAGTAATTCCAGGAGTGCTCTATCCCGTTTACCCATCCTGTTGTTAGGAAAAGCACCATCAAGTAAACAAAATATCTCATCAACTGAGAGCAATCTGGGAATTTTTTTTTCAACTTTTGGTGTAGTTATTGTTCCTGCGGGATCTCTGGATATTTTCCCCTTTCCATTAAGGAATCTGAAAAATGTCCTTATCGCTGCAAGTTTCCTGTTTATAGAGGCTCTTTTTAACCCCCGACGGTGTAGATCGGCAAGAAAAAACCTCACTGTTGATGTGTCCACCTTGGACAAATCTCCGATGGAATTTACCTCAAGAAACTTGAAGAACTGCCCAACATCTGAAACATACGCCTTTAATGTGTTTCCCGAAGAATTCTTCGCCGTTTTAAGATACGTGTGGAATTCACTTAGTAAAATATCCACAACAGTGCACCGAAATTCAGGATTGCAAACTACATTTTGTATTTTCCAAAGTCCTCAGGCGACAAATTCTCAAGAAACTCTTTCAGCTTTTCTTCTTTCATCTTTTCCAAATCCGTTGTTTTTTCAGCAAAATCCACATTTCTCGACTTTTCAATAACAGTCTCTTCAGCGTATATGGGTGCCCCGGCACGCAGCGCTAGAGCTATAGCATCACTTGGTCGAGCATCGATTGCTATAACCTCACCATCTTTTGACAAAAAAATGTTGGCATAAAAGGTGTTGTTTCTCAAATCGTTGATCTCTATTTTCAGAACATTTATGCCTGTACTCTTCAATATCTCGTTCAAAAGATCATGCGTCATGGGCCTCGAAAAAGTAATTCCTTCCAGTTTAGTGGCGATGGCACTGGCTTCAAACAACCCAATCCATATGGGAAGCACTTTTTTTTCCTCAAGATCCTTCAGTATAACAATAGGTGTCCCCGTTACTGGATCCAGTGTTATTCCCGCTACTCTCATTTCTATCATCATATTTCTCTCCTCAAATAATTTCTCCTCTCAGTGAATGGAGAAACGCTTCAGTTATTCTTACATTCAACAATTTTCCCCTAAGCTGGGCGTCTCCTGGAAAGTTCACTATCTTGTTCTGCCTCGTTCTTCCCGTAACCTCTTTAGGATCGTTCTTGCTCGTACCCTCCACAAGTACTTCTACAACACGTCCTTCCCATGCCTTATTGCGCTCCATTGTATGACTGTCCTGAAGTTTCTGAAGCATGGAAAGCCGCCTACTTTTCGCCTCCTCGGGAACTTGATCATCCAGAGAAGCCGCAGCTGTCCCTTCCCTTCTTGAATACTTGAAAGAAAATAGGTTGTCAAACTTGATTTTTTCCATGAGGTCCAACGTAAGCTCGAAATCTTTCTCTGTTTCTCCAGGAAACCCAACAATCACATCCGACGATATCGCAATTTCTGGGCACACATCGCGCAACCTATTAACTTTGTCCAAATAGTCCTCGCGTGTATACTTTCTATTCATCCTCTCCAGTATCCTGTTGGACCCTGACTGCACTGGGAGATGTATATGTTCGCAAAGAGGATGCAATTTACCGAAACAGTTTATCAGCTCGGCCGAAAGATCCTTAGGATGGGATGTAGTAAACCTTAAACGTTCTAAACCTTCTACCTCGCAGATTCGCTTCAGCAAACCTACGAAGGTTTCCCTCTCCCCTAAATCACTACCGTAAGAATTCACATTCTGACCGAGAAGGGTAACCTCCTTCACTCCATGTTTGACGAGGAAACGTACTTCATCAACTATATCCCTCCAAGGACGGCTCATTTCTCTTCCCCGCAGATACGGAACAACACAGAACGTACAGAAGTTATTGCAACCTTGCATAATTGTAACGAAGGCCGTAACTTTTCCGTCCACAGGACAAGCTACATTTCTCACAGCAGGAAGTGTGTCGTAGAGCTCCGTTTTTACCACTTTACTCTTATTTTCTTGCACCTCAGCTATCACGTCCGGCAACTTATGAATGTTTTGCGTTCCGAGGACAAAATCAAGATGGGGCATCCTTTCCAAAAAAGAATAACCAAGTTTTTGTGCGAAACATCCACTAACCCCCACAATCAAACGATGATTTCTCTTCTTCAGATATTGAAAACGACCCAGAAGACTCAAAGCTTTTTGCTCTGCCTTTTCGCGAATGGCACATGTATTTACAATAATCAAATCCGCTCTCCTGGGATCATCAGCACACTTGTACCCCATATCTGCCAATAATGCAGCCATTTTCTCAGAATCCTGAACGTTCATTTGACAACCAAAAGTGTGTATAAAAAAGGATCTCACCATAGTTCAATTAATAATAATACTTTGGATATTTTAACATACTATTATAGCACTTCTTTCAAGTCAATAGGTTCTATAGATGCTTAACTCGATGAGTTTTTATGACGGATCTTGTACAGATAAGTAGCTAAGAGATGGAATACCGTAATTTCCTAGGGCTCCCTTATTTGTAGATATCTTTTTATGTCCGCTAGTCTTTTTTCCTTTATGCCACGTATTGCAAGAAGTTCGGACATTGAAGAGAACTTTCCTTTTTTTTCTCTCATTTCTATGATCCTCTTTGCCGTTACCTCTTTAATCCCCGGGACAAGAATCAGATCTTGGTATGATACATTGTTTATATCAAGTGGAATGCCGAGAGCAAGTTTTTTAGTTGCTGACATCTCACCGATCATAACCTGTCCATTTTCCAGTGAAATGAGCGTACCGTCTCTTAAAGAAAAAGTTAGGACATTCAAGTCACACGGCCAATCCTTACATAGATCCAAGTCATTGAAAAACGTAAACAACGTCGTATTCGGATGGACACAATAAATCCCTTCCAGCTCATCAATCCCTCTTAGCTCCACAGCAACACAATTTTTGTTAAACTTTGCGTACTTGAGATCGATCCCTGAGAAATCACGCTTGAAACAAGTGTCTGCAACAACCGTAACTATAGTACTTATAAAAAGGATATAAACCAGACCCTCAATCTGTTTATAGATAGTGATTTGACGGTTCTCTCTCAAGATTCCTTATCAAGCTCGAAAGCATCATGGAGGGCCATAACGGCAAGTTCCGTGTACTTTGCCTGTATCACACAGGAAATTTTAATCTCAGATGTGCTTATCATCAGTATGTTTATCCCTTCTTTGGCAAGTGTGGCAAACATCTTTGCCGCCACTCCAGCATGACTCACCATCCCTACCCCGATAATCGATACCTTTGCCACATTGTCGTCAATCTCAACTCCCGTGGCTCCTATATCTTTAGCCACCTCACCCACCAGACGAGCGGCTTCACGCACGTCTTTCCTGGAAACTGTAAAACTGAGATCCGTAAAGTTATCAACACTTGCATTCTGAATGATCATGTCCACAACTATATTATGCTCAGCCAGAGGGGTAAAAAGACGAGCCGCAATGCCTGGTCTGTCTGGCACATGCATTACGGTAATTTTCGCCTGATCACGATCGTATGTAACACCAGAAACAACAACCTTCTCCATATCTTTATCCTCCTTGGTTACAAGCGTTCCTCCGTCATCGTTAAAAGATGATTTTACATATATAGGCACCTGATACTTCTTGGCGAGTTCCACCGAGCGAGGATGAAGCACCTTTGCACCAGCTCTAGCCATTTCCAACATTTCATCGTAAGATATACGTTTGAGTCTCCTCGCTTTGTGGTAAACGTTAGGATCAGTGGTATACACCCCATCAACGTCCGTATATATGTAACACATATCCGCATGTAGGGCAGCAGCAAGAGCAACCGCACTTGTGTCCGATCCTCCCCTTCCCAGAGTGGTAATGTTGTTCTCTAAATCAACCCCCTGAAACCCTGCTACTACCACTATTGTTCCCTTTGCCAGTTCATCACGGATTTTCTCAGTATCTATCTTGAGAATTCTTGCTTTCGAAAATGATTGGTCCGTAAGAATTTTTACCTGATATCCGAGAAAAGATTTAGCTTTGTAACCCATATCGTTCAAAACGATGGCCAGGAGAGAAACTGCAACCTGTTCTCCTGTGGCTACCAGGCAGTCTAATTCCCTCTGATTGGGGGGATTATTGGCCGCCTGATGGGCCAAGTTTATCAGACGGTCCGTTTCACCAGCCATTGCAGATACAACAACAACAATGTCATTTCCCAACTCTTTTTCCCTTATAACCCTTCTTGCTACATTTTTGATCCTATCGATGTCCCCAACGGAGGTTCCCCCATACTTATGAACAACAAGACCCATACTTTAACATTATCCTCCTAAATAGATGTCTTGTATTAATCGCTTTACATTATCTGTTTTACCAGAGATAATCAAATCTCTGCTGTTCTCATCAATATAAATTAGCTCAACGTATATTGCATTTTCAGGGAGAATACTTATTATCTTTTCTGCCCATTCAATAACTACAACACCTTCACCATAAAAATACTCTTCATAACCTACATCTTCAAGTGCACGGTGATTATCCAGTCGGTAAACATCAAAATGATAAAGAGGTAATCTGCCAGGGTATTCGTTGATGAGGGTAAATGTAGGACTCGCAATTGGATAAATATCAGGCACGTTAAGACCTCGAGCTATACCAGACGTAAGAAGAGTCTTCCCCGTTCCAAGTTCCCCTATGAGCGCAATAATATCGCCCTTTTCCATTCTGGATCCTATTTTCTTTCCTATCTCAAATGTGTCCCCGGGACTGGCTGAGAAGATGGCTACTCTAAACTTTTCTCCAATCATGCTTCTAGTATCACCATTGCCACTGCAAATTCCTCTGTGTGGGTCAAACTTAAATGTATAAATGAAACACCGCTCTGCTCCACTATCATTGAAGCTCTTCCGTAAAATACAAGAAAAGGTTTACCTCTCTCATCTCTCATCACCTCAATTTCTCTCAAACTGATGCCGCTTGAGAACCCCTTTCCTAAAGCTTTCATGAAGGACTCTTTAGCTGCAAAGCGGGCTGCATAATGAACCGCAGGACGTTTTCGACTTCTGCAGTATCTTATCTCATTCTCTGTAAAAACTCTCTCAACAAATTTTTCACCCCAGTGAGCGATAATTCTATCTATTTTACGTACACTTACAATGTCTATCCCACTGCCCACTATCATAACCTACGCTGCCCTTATCGCATCAGCCACACCAACAACTCTTTTCATAAAGGCCACATCATGAACTCTTACTATGTTACACCCCTGAAGAACCGCAGCAGTTACCGATGCTGCCGTACCTTCAATCCTCTCCTCAGGCGAATCCTGCCCTGTGATCTTAGCAATAAATGATTTCCTTGATGTACCAATCATAACTGGTCTACCAAGTGACTTAAACTCCCGCAAATGTTTCAATATTTTCAGATTATCCTCCGGCTTTTTCCCAAATCCAATACCGGGATCGACTACAATGTTATCCTCTGGTACCCCAAAACCTTTTGCTTTCTCGACCGCTTCACGAAGATACCCAAGTATTTCACCAATGAGATCGAAGTATGTAAGATCACCCTTCTGCATATCTTTGGGTCTTCCTCGCATGTGCATGAGAATCACCCCAGCTCCGGTATCATGGATAACCTTTACCATTTCTGGATCAAAATTCATGGCACTTATATCATTAACAATTTCCGCTCCTGCATCGATAGCTGCTTTCGCTACCTCACTTTTTGTAGTGTCGATAGAAATAGGAACGTTTACTTTCTTTGCTAAAGCTTCTATTATTGGCAATACTCTCCTCTTCTCTTCTTCCGCCGTAACAGGTTCCGCCCCTGGTCTTGAAGATTCGCCACCAACATCTATAATATCTGCACCCTCATCCGCCATCCTCAACCCATGACGAATTGCATTCTCAGCGCTAAGGTATTTGCCACCATCAGAGAAAGAATCTGGGGTCACGTTAAGAACACCCATTACTAGTGTCCGACAGCCAATCTGAATTTCCCTCCGTGAAGTTTTAAAAACGAACTCTTTTCTATCAACATTCTCAAGCAACTGTTTCACTTCTTCAGCAACCCCCCTAAGAAAAGAAGGCTGCAACATAAGCTTCTCAATAAGGCGAACCAACTGTTTTCGCGTTCCCATGATGAGACAATCGGTTTTTTCAACCTTGCAGGAAACCGATTGTCTATTAACAGCGGCATCACCGCCTATGGAGAGCATTTCCTGTTTCAGGATGTTAGCAACATAGCAGGGAATACTCTCTATGAATATATTAAAATGGGATGTCTTAGGCATCATAGCTGATATGCCATACGAGTCGACCCCTATACGCTCAAAAATCTGAAGGGATTCCTCTTGTGATGTAAAGAAAATCAAGCGGGAATTAAAGACTTTCAAAATATCAACTCACAAGCTGTTGTTCTCTCACTTGGTCTTGCTCATGTTTATGAGCATATATAATTCTGTCGATATCCTCCGCGTTAAGAACTTCTTTTTCAAGGAGTTCCTGGGCAAGGCGATGAAGTACATCGATGTTTTCCTGGATAATTCGCTTTGCCTTCTCGTAACCCAAATTAACTAAACGTGTAATTTCCGCATCGATCTTCCTTGCGGTTTCTTCACTGTAATCCTTGTGAATAGCCAGTTCTCTTCCAAGGAATATCTGCTCCTCCTTCTTGCCGAAACTAAGCGGCCCCATGACCTCACTCATACCCCATTCACACACCATCTTACGAGCGAGATTTGTAGCCCTCTCAATATCATTACCAGCCCCGGTAGTAAAATCTTTTAGCACCAATTCTTCTGCAGCCCTACCGCCAAGGAGAATGGCAATGTTATTAAGAAGATACTCCCTTGAATATGTATGCTTCTCATCAAGGGGAAGTTGCTGTGTAAGTCCCAAAGCCCTTCCCCTGGGAATAATTGTTACCTTATGAATAGGATCCGTACCTGGAAGTTTCCGCGCAACTAGCGCATGTCCTGATTCATGGTAAGCGGTGTTTCTCTTTTCCGTTTCATTAATAACCATGCTCCTTCTCTCTGTCCCCATGAGAACTTTATCTTTTGCATATTCAAAGTCACTTAAGGATACTTTATCCTTGTTTTCCCTGGCCGCATGAAGCGCTGCTTCGTTTACCAGGTTTTCTATGTCAGCTCCCGAAAACCCCGGTGTGCCCCGGGCTATCAACTTTAGATCCACATCATCCGCAAGAGGAAGTTTCCTCGCATGAACTTCAAGGATCTTTTCTCTACCCTTTACATCAGGCAGTGGAACAACTATCTGGCGATCGAAACGCCCTGGGCGTAGTAAAGCGGGATCCAACACATCCGGTCTGTTTGTAGCTGCGATTACAATTATGCCTTCATTTGACTCAAATCCATCCATTTCCACAAGGAGCTGATTCAAAGTCTGTTCTCTTTCGTCATGCCCACCCCCAAGACCTGCACCTCTCTGCCTACCGACAGCGTCTATCTCGTCGATAAAAATGATACATGGTGCGTTTTTTTTCCCCTGGTTAAAAAGATCACGAACACGAGAAGCACCCACACCCACGAACATCTCTACAAAGTCAGACCCACTTATCGATAGAAACGGAACATTCGCCTCCCCTGCAATAGCACGGGCAAGCAGTGTCTTTCCCGTACCCGGAGGCCCAACGAGAAGCAGACCTTTTGGAATTCTCCCTCCAAGACGGGTAAATTTCCTGGGGTCTCTAAGAAACTCAATAACCTCTTCCAGTTCGGCCTTTGCTTCATCAATACCGGCCACATCGTCAAAGGTAACCTTTTTTGACTTGTCTACTAACAACCGAGCACGACTCTTCCCAAAAGCCATCGCTTTGCTTCCACCACTTTGCATCTGTTTCATGAAGAAGATCCAAACCCCAATGAGGAGCAACATAGGAAACCAAGAAATTAGGATTGTCATGTACCAGGGGGAATCCTCTGCAGGTTTCGCTGCGATACGGACTTTCTTATCCAAAAGGGTCGGTATAAGATCAGCATCGCGGGGCATAAAGGTTTTGAAATTCCGTCCATCGATAAGTTTGCCAGAAATATTTTCCCCTTGAATGGTTACTTCCCTGACCTGACCTCTTTCAACAAAGGCAAGAAAATCGCTGTAAACAAGGTTTTCCACCTTTTTCCTCGGTTGACTAAACATGTGATAGATGAGCACGAACACGAGACTAATGACCAACCAGAGAGCTATATTCTTTTGCAAGGTATTCACCTTTTTCTCCCTCAAAAATTTATTACAAATATGATTTACTACAACAAACCAAGCAATTATTCAAATAATTTCTGCTTTAAGTACGTTCTGTGTGGTATCACGGATACGAACTCTTTCATCAATTCTTAGTCCCCCCACCCATACTATACCTTTCATATCTGTTAACAACGGAATAAAGTTTCTCTGCAGCTTATCTATTTTCTCATCTATAAAAAAATCTTTTAGCTTTTTTCGCCCTTCCATACCCAGAGGATGAAATACATCTCCGGGTCTTCTATTCCTCACTTTTAGAGGTGGGTCTATTGAATCAAGATCCATATAGGCCAACCTTTTGTCTCTTTTCATTTCCTCCGCTGAAACTTTTCCCTTAAATATTCTAAGACTCATTTTTACATTTGCTTCAGGTATAAAAATCTCGCAGGGTAAGTCTACAGAGTATTCGTAAGGTAAACACTCACCTTTAAATTCCTGTCCTGGAGGTATAAAAACTAGTGAACCACGGCGCTTTTCCACCGTAATACCATGAGGCATGTTCAGAAATCCGCTACATTTTTCTGCTAAGGCAAGTTTCTTAACAGAATTCACATGAATCCAATAAATACCCTTACCTCCTGGGCTCATATTTTCGAGAATCAGACGAATCACACCTCCTTGAATAGCCTCGTGAAGCTTAGCCAGTCCCTCAGTTGATATAATTATGGCTGATTCTTCTGTTTTCACACGTACTTTCTCGAGTGCCTCCAGAGAACAACTCCTGATAAAATCATCCTGGGATGCTGCTATTCGGGAAAGTCTATAAAGCGCTTCTTCTATTCTGGGGTTGATATTCTGTTTCATCACCGGTATTAGTACATTTCTTATACGATTCCGTGTGTATCTCATATCTCTATTCGAGGAATCAATCATGTAAGAGATACCGAGAGACTCAAGATAACGTTGGATCTCCATTTTTGTGCAAAAGATTAAGGGACGTATGATCATTCCATCCCGAACGGGCTGGATACCTCTCAAACCCTCTATACCACTCCCCCTCGTCAAATTAAGTAGTATGGTCTCAACGTGATCATTCTGGTTGTGACCGAGAGCTATTTTGCTGGCACCGTAACGAGAAGCAAGCGCCAGCAAAAATCGATACCTGAGTTCTCGTCCCGCCATCTCCACGGACAATCCATGATCCTTCGCATAACTTATTACATTTACCCTTTCGACCTCATAGGGGAGCTCTAGAGAACGTGCAAGGTTACGAACAAAATCTTCTTCTACTTCAGACTCTTTACGAATCCCATGGTTCAGGTGTCCCACGATGAGGAACAAATTCCAGTCGCTTGAAAATTCGTACAGAATCCGCAGAAGAGCCACTGAATCACACCCCCCCGAAACGGCCACAATTATTCGATCGTTTTTCTGCAACATCGAGTACTTTTCTATCGTTTTCCGGACTTTTATCGGCAACTTCACTGAATCAACCACCGTAACTCTCCAAGATTTTCACACGTAATATCTGGATCTAAAGAAAGCAAATCCTCCCTTTTTGTTAGCCCATTCAAAAAAGCACAACACAACACTCCGGCATTTTTTGCCGCAATAATGTCATTGGGACCATCACCAATAATGATGGCCTTTTTTGGCTCAATTTTGAACTTTGCCAGAATGTACTCAACAACACGAGGATCAGGTTTTCTGTAGGGGAAAGTATCACCACCTATAACATCATCAAAAAAACTTTTTATCCCCAACCCTGCTATAACCCTATCAATAAAAGACACATCTTTATTGCTTAATATCACCTTTATCTTATCCCTGAAAAACTCCAAACACTCCCTCGCTCCAGGCGTAAGAACAGTACTGTCAAGAAGATGTTCAGAATAATAACCTTTAAATATACGCAAGGCTTCATCGAGAAAATGGATGTGTTCTTCCGTCAGTGAACGAAGCAACAGATTACGCACACCATTTCCGACGAAGCTCAAGATCTTTTCCTCTTCTATCTCCCTTAAGCCCAGTGATCGTAGCGTGTAATTAACACTCTTCGCTATGTCCCTCCCTGTATATGCAAGGGTTCCATCTAAATCAAAAATAAGAAGATCCACAGACCTCATATTTGAATTGTTTTAAAGTTTTCTTTACTGTATATACAAATAGCATTTCAATTGGAAGCTAGTAAATAGCTGATCCAAAGTCGTTATTTGGATACAAAGGTGAATACGAACACTTCTAAAAAAGAATTAATTTCCATCATAGGTTTGGGTAAAGTAGGACCTGCAATGGGTTTTCTCTTGAGAAATGCCGGGTACGAAATTGCAGCTGTCTACAGTAGATCAACCCAATCGGTAATGAAGGCCCTGCCCTACACCGGTGGAACGGTTGCCACAAGCGCTGCCGAGGCCGCAAGTCGCGGGGAAGTTGTAATTATTGCCACACCTGACGATGAAATCGAAGGGGTATGTAAAAAAATCTCATCCTCAGGCGCAATAGGCAAAGGTAATAAGGTTATACATCTAAGTGGTGCTGGATCTCTATCCCTTCTACAAACAGCAAAAAACAGTGGTGCAGATATAGCTTGCATCCATCCACTTCAGGCATTTGCAGATGTAGAAACAGCGATAGCTAACCTGCCTGGAAGCACTTTTGGAATAACTTGTGAAGAACATCTCAAACTGTGGGCAGAGGCGTTCGTTAAGGATCTGGGAGGGGTACCTTTCTACGTATCCGATGAAAACAAACCACTGTACCACGCTGCTGCATGCATGGTGTCCAATTTTCTCGTAACGTTAATGCATGTGGGAGAGAGCATATATAAAAAGCTGGGTTTAACAGAGGAAGAGGCTCTGCGTGCTTTCTGGCCCCTTGTTAGGGGGACTGTAAAGAACATAGAGACATGGGGAACTGTTAAGGCCCTCACTGGACCAATTGCCCGTGGTGATACAGGTACCGTAGATAGGCATATTAGGGCGCTTCAGGAAAAATTGCCGGCTTTCCTAGAAATTTATCGGATTCTTGGGGAGCAAACAGTTGATGTGGCACTCAAAAAGGGGTCTATCTCTCAAGAGAAGGCCACCCTTTTGAAAAGAAAACTAAAAGGAGAGGTACTATGAGTACACAAGCTAAAATCACAAGGGTAACTACGGCCACAGTACGGGAGATGAAGAGAAAAGGTGAAAAAATCACCATGCTTACAGCTTACGACTATCCAACTGCCGTGGTGCTCGATGAAGCCGGCATAGATATACTCCTTGTAGGTGACTCACTCGCAATGGTGGTACTCGGTTACGATAGCACCTTACCTGTTACAATGGACGAGATGATACATCATACAAAGGCAGTTGTCAGAGGGACCAAGCGTGCTATGGTTGTGGGTGATATGCCTTTTATGTCTTACCAGGCTTCCGTTGAAGACGCTGTTCGCAACGCCGGTCGTTTTTTACAGGAAGGTGGTGCTCAGGCGGTAAAACTCGAGGGGGGCAGAGAGGTGGCGGAAACGGTACTCAAGATCACCCAAGCGGGCATACCCGTCATGGCTCATCTGGGTTTGACACCCCAGTCAGTACATCAGCTGGGGGGATATAAAGTACAGGGCAAAGAGGAGAAAGTGGCGAAAAAAATCATGGAGGATGCTAAGATACTTGAAGAAGCGGGCGCATTCTCCCTCGTCCTGGAATGTGTGCCAAAGGGATTGGCAGAAGAGATTACGAAAAATATCGGCATCCCCACAATTGGCATAGGTGCGGGCGTTCACTGCGATGGGCAGGTTCTCGTTGTCCATGACATGTTAGGGTTGTTTGAAAGGTTTACACCAAAATTCGTTAAAAAATATGCCAATTTGAATATCCAGATAAAAGAAGCGGTGAAAACATACATCGATGAGGTAAAAAGGGGGACATTTCCGGATGATGCCCACTCATTTCTGTAAATGATTAACCACTATTGTTTCTTGTGCGCTTTTGGAGTGAATGATTATCTCTCCATAGAAAAAGGGTAACAGAACTTTCAGTTACAGGGCAATGGATGGGGGTGTATGAGGGTTATACCCTCTTACAAAATCTTTATATTTATTTTCTGTTCCATTTTTGTCATCCTGCTTTTCTATCTCTTATACTCACTGGGCAAAGTGAAGTTCAAACCCGCTCCTGTTACAACTACCAACGAGTATGTTCGACACCTTCACATATACCGTCATGTGAGTGTCCTCGCGGAAAAAATAGGTTCTAGGAGCGTTTATGAATACGAAAAACTATGTCAAACCAGAGATTACATCACCAAAGAACTCGAACTTATGGGCTATAAGGTTGAATTGCAGACTTTTTATTACAACGAATTGCCTTTTAGCAACATCATAGCAACAATACCTGGGACGGTTTTCAGAGATGAAACTGTTATCTTCGGTACTCATTACGATACCGTATACGGTACCCCCGGGGCTGATGATAACGCCAGTGGTGTGGCGGTTCTCCTGGAGATATGCCGTCTTCTCAAGGGATTCTCACCCAAAAGAACCTTAAACTTCGTATTCTTTGCCCTCGAGGAACCTCCTGTTTTTCGGTCCGAGCATATGGGCAGCTTCATCTACGCGAAAAGCCTAAAGGAACGTGGAGAAAACGTAATAGCAATGATTTGTCTGGAAATGGTGGGCTATTTTCGTGACGATAAAGGTGGTCAAAGTTTCCCTCTTCCTTTCATGTCCTATTTTTATCCTTCTGAACCCAATTTTATCGCTGTTGTCGGTAATCTTAAATCTCGTCTGCTAGTTGAAACAGTAAGTAACCTTTTAGAAGAGAGGAAAACACTGCCCGTAGCAACATTAAGTACATTGAGCATCATACCGGGGGTTGACTTCTCGGACCACCGTTCGTTCTGGAAGTTCGGATATCCCGCATGCATGATAACGGACACAGCCTTCTATCGGAACCCCTATTACCACACGCCCGGTGATCGGATAGAAACGCTTGACTTTTTCAGGATGGAGGTACTGCTTCATAACCTGGTACACCTGGTCAAGAGGCTTTCAGAATCCTTTCGATGAAGCCACACATAGCATTAAGAACTATATCTCTAGCTTCGAAATGGGGAATATGCCCACACCCACCTATTAGCAATGGTTCCGCCATTCCGGATACCCCTCGGACAATTGCCTCTACCTGAGAAGGTGAACCGTATTGATCATCCCTTCCCTGAATTACGAGAAGAGGAGCTTTTATACTTCTAAGGAAATTCTCAATATTCCAATCACGAAAATCAGAGGACAACCAGGTTTCCGACCAACCACGGAAGACTACCTCTGCTTTCTCTCCGTGATACTTAGCAAGTTTCTTCTTTAAATCCGTTTTCTCATAGATCTTAACCGCCTCTCTTATTCCATTAAGGGTTACTTCCTCCACGAAAACATGGGCAGCTTCCGTGATTACACCCTTTACAGCATCAGGATAAACCCCACTGTAAATAAGTGCAATAGAACCACCATCACTGTGACCTATAAGGATGGGCTTTTCGATGTTCACTCTATTAAGCACAACGGGTAGAAAGTCGATCGCTTCTCTGTGAAGATAATCTACCGTTCGGGGTGCCGGACAGTACGAGGATTTCCCGTATCCCCACCGGTCATAAACAAAACCGGGAAGACCTGTTTTTTCACAAAGCTGATCAGGGAAATCCTTCCACTGACCAACACTACCCAGTCCTTCATGGAGAAAAACTAAAAATGTCTTTTTCTCGTAGCTGAGATCATCTTCCGGTAACAGAAATTCACCGTAAAGCTCAATCTCATTTACCGAGAATCTCAGTGCTTTCCTTCTCATACCGCTTCAATGGTGGATGGTGGTTTCGGGGCAATGTTGTAGGTCACACTCACAACCCCAGGTATACTGCAAATAATCTCTGAAGCTACTTTCTCAAGTAAATCAAAAGATAGTCGAGTGGGGTTCGCCACCCTAGCATCTAAACTGTCCCAGCAACGGACTTCTATCTGATACCCGAATTCTCTCTTACCATTGATCATACCTGTTACCTTGTCCTCATGAAGGATGGCCATGTACTGAAAAGCTTTGGTCTCTCGGAGTATACTCTCAACAATGGCCGTTGCTTTTCTTACTATCTCTACCCTTTCCGGTGTGACCTCTCCTATGATCCTCGCCGCAAGGGCTGGGCCTGGGAAAGGTATCCTCTCAAAAATGTCCGGTGGAAGTCCGAGGGCCCTACCTACTTTTCTAACACCATCCTTTCTAAGTTGAATCAGAGGTTCTATTATTCTATATCCAAATTCCTCTTCTGGATTTATACCCAATTGTTCAAAAACGTTGTGCTGTCTCTTGATGCCCGCCACAGTTTCCTCCACATCAGTCAAGATCGTGCCCTGAAGAAGAAATTTTGCCCCGGATTCTCTTACAATTTTCCCAAAAACTCGACGATAAAAAGTTTGGGTTATCGCCTCTCTCTTTTCTTCTGGATCCTTAATGCCTCGAAGTGCGTCAAAGAATTTGTTTTTTGCTTCCACAACTTCAACATTAACGCCTAATGCTGAAAAGAGTTGGACAACTCTCTCACTTTCGCCTTCCCTCATTAAGCCGTTTTCAATGAACACCGTCCGCAATTGACTCCCCAGAGCTCGATGACCAAGAAGGGTAACCACCGATGAATCCACTCCACCTGAAAGGGCGTTTATTGCCATTTCATTACCCACAACAGCTCTGATTTCCTCAATTTTCTCCTTTATAAACTTTTGAGGATCAAGTCTATCTGCTGATATCTCGGTTATCATTTCTGTTTTTTTCCTCCGTAGTCGTACTTCACTTCATACACATGGGATACACTTAAAGAAGTTTTAAAAGTATGGCAAGATAAAAAAAAGTTTAGTCCACTGCATTATATCCCCTACTCACAACTCTCCCGAAACCCTACTTGTGATGAGGCACGATTTCCCCTACTCTGGTTTTTCCCACACAGCGCAGTAACTCGTTGTCGTGATTGACACCTAAACACGCACATGACACTAGCAAGCATTAATCACAAAGAGCAACACAGTATTATTTCTGCAAATGTTCTACGTATGATACATTCTCAAAAAATTAAAATCCCCACCATTTTTTTGCTTTTTTCACTCGCATTTGCTATTCTTACACTAGATTAGCTTCATTCGGGAGTATTGATCATGCCGATGGATTACTGGCGAAAAGTCTATCCCCACAAATTTGCCAGTGAGGATGAAATATTCAGTCATATACGCAGGGGTAATACTATATTTATAGGTTCGGCCTGTGCAGAACCCCAATACCTCGTTAATCGCTTGGTAAGTTATGTAGAGTCTAAACCGAAAGCTATTTTTGATGCCGAGGTTATCCACGTTCGTACCCTTGGTGTAGCACCGTACACACAGGAAAAATTTAAAGCGAACTTTCGCCACAACTCCTTTTTCATAGGAGATACTACCCGGGAAGCTGTTAACCGAGGGTTAGCCGATTATACCCCCATTTTTCTCCATCAGGTTACAAGTTTGATCTATCAAGATCTGCTTAGAATTGACGTGGCCTTAATTCAAACTTCCCCTCCAGACTTTCATGGATACATGAGTTTGGGGATAAGCGTGGATATAGTAATGGCTGCCGTGGAAAAGGCCAAACTCGTCATTGCACAGGTCAATTCTCGTATGCCTCGGATTCATGGAAATACATTTATCCACATAAACGATGTGGATTTCATTGTCCCTCATGATGAAGAGCTCCTCGAATACTCCCCAAAAGTTGAAACAGAAGTGGTGCAAAGGATAGGCAAGCATATCGCAAAGCTCGTTGAAGATGGTGACACTCTACAAATAGGCTATGGAAGTCTGACAAATGCCATACTAACAAATCTTACCGATAAGAAACACCTGGGAATTCACTCCGAGCTAATTAGCGACGGTGTAGTAGAGTTAATGAAAATGGGTGTTATAGACAACTCCCGTAAAACAATCGATCGCGGAAAAACAGTGGCAACGTTCTGTATGGGTAAACGTTCCACGTATGATTTCCTGCACGACAACCCCGCCGTTGAGTTCCACCCGATTGATTACACAAACAACCCACTAATTATAGCTCAGCAGGAGAGAATGGTGGCCATAAATGCCGCTTTGGAGATTGATCTCACGGGACAGGCAACGGCCGAATCTATAGGAAAAGTGTTTTACAGCGGTATTGGAGGACAGGCGGATTTCATGCGCGGTGCCACTATGGCTAAAAAAGGAAAAAGTATTCTCGCCATTCAATCTACAGCAGCAGACGGTAGTGTGTCTCGCATCGTTCCCTACCTAAAGGAGGGGGCAGGTGTGACATTGATCCGGGGAGATATTCATTACGTAGTTACAGAATTTGGTATTGCCTATCTACACGGTAAAAATATCAGAGAAAGGGCGATGGAACTCATCGCCATAGCCCATCCCAAATTTCGTCCATGGCTCATTGCAGAGGCAAAGAAAGCCGGTCTAATATTCCGTGATCAAGCATTCATCCCTGGAAAAAGGGGGATGTACCCAGAGGAGCTGGAAACTTACAGAACAACTAAGACGGGTTTAACACTGTTCTTCAGACCCATAAAGATAAGCGATGAACCCCTTTTAAAGGACTTTATTCATTCCCTTTCTGATCTGAGCCTCTACCGGAGATTTATGACAGCAAGATACGACATGCCCCATGAGAGATTACAAGATTTGGTAGTCATAGATTACACACGGGAAATGGCAATCTTGGCCGTTATAGGTGAAACGGGGAAAGAAAAAATCGTTGGTGTGGGCAGATATTACATTGACGAGGAAACCCACACAGCAGAAGTAGCCTTCGCAGTAAGAGATGATTACCAGAACCAGGGCATCGGGACAGAATTACTCTCCTATCTTACTTATCTGGCAAAAAGACAGGGTTTGTTGGGTTTCACAGCCGAGGTATTCTCCGACAATCTGCCAATGTTGCACGTCTTCGAGAAGGGCGGGTTCATAATTGAGCGCAGAACCATGGCGGGCATAACAGAACTTAAAATGATGTTCAGAGATCAGCAGTAAAAAATAAAAAAGAAACCGCTATGGGTACTGCGGTTTCTCGAATACAAACTCTAAAACATCATCACTTTCTTAGGTTATAATTGTACCACTGACGGGAATTATAAGCCTCTTTGATTACCTTGACCGCCGCATCGAGCTGCAGGTTTTCCGTGTTAACTACAAGATCGTAGTTCGTTGGTTCTGTCATCTCAGCATTAAAATATTTCCTTATAAAAGCTCTGCGATTAGCCTCCGTTCTTAAAACTTCCCTCCTGGCTTCGGCCTCGGATACATTATATTTTCTCATTACATTTTCAATACGAACGGAGAGTGGCGCTACGACCAAAACCCGGAGACACACCTCTTTCGGTAGGATAAAACTTGCCCCGCGCCCCATGATTAAGGCATAACCATGCGTTCCAATGCTGTTGACTACCCTAGTTAATTGATCGAAATATTCATCGGACCACAGGTGTCTCTCACTGAGGGCATGGATCCACTCGTCAAAGATCGAGCGATCTTGCTCGTCAAGTGTGCGCACAATTTTCTCACTCACCTGGGCGTTCTTGGCTATCATTTCCACAATTTCGCTATCAAAAAAATCTATTTTTAAATCTTCTACCAGGAGTTTAGCTATGTTTTGCGCTCCCGCACCTGGAAGTCTTGACATAGTAATGACTGGTCTTATGGGTTTCTTGTATTTTTTCTTCTGCTCCACCTGCCATCTCTTTACCTGTTCTTCTACAATCTTTTCCAGGGAACGTGCGGCTGAATGGATTCTCTCCATTTTAAACCTCCTCTTGCATATAATAAATCGCCATCTGGGCGTCTCTATATACCAGCTCAGTGCGAAAAGCAAAAAGAAAAAGATTTTGGTAGACCTGAATATCGTTTGCATGATAAAAAAATCTTGCTTTTGAAGAATCCTTTTTATGCTTTGGTTATTTCCGTGAATAGCGATATTAGATTTTTATTCGAACCGAGAAATGTAGCGATAATTGGTGCATCACGATCAAGAGGAAAGATCGGTTACAATCTCGTAAGGAATATTTTGTCAGGGGGTTTTAGAGGTAAAGTTTTTCCTGTTAACCCCGCTGGGGGGACACTTCAGGGAATTAAGATGTTCAAAACAATTGAGGATATTGAAGAGGAAATAGATCTTGCATGCATTTGCATTCCTGCACCTAAAGTTTTCAATGCCATTCAAAGCTGTGCCAGAAAAAAGGTCAAATTCGTAGCCATAATAACATCAGGGTTTTCTGAAATCGGAAACACAAAAGAAGAGGAAAAAATTGTTTCCTTCGCCAAAGATCATGGCATGGGGATACTTGGTCCCAATATTTTTGGTCTCTACTCAGCCGCATCCTCTCTCAACTGCACATTCGGTTTTGAACATATCACTCCCGGAAGTGTAGGTATCATCACCCAAAGCGGTGCAATCGGGCTTGCTATTAGTGGTAAAGCGGCCTCTGAAAATATGGGGCTTTCTGCGATGGTTTCCATCGGTAACAAAGCCGATATAGATGAAGCAGATCTTTTGGAGTATCTCATATACCAGGATCAGACAAAAGTGGTTTTAATGTATATCGAAGGTATAAAGAATGGAGAAAAGTTTATTCAAAAGGTGAAACGGGCTACTCTAATAAAACCGATTATAGTTATAAAATCAGGCCGCTCTAAAAAAGGTGCAATTGCTGCAGCCTCTCATACCGGTTCCCTTGCCGGTTCCGATGAAGTTTTTAACTGTATAACAAGGCAATGTGGTATTTTGCGCGCCGAGAGCATCAAAGATGCGTTTTCGTGGTGTAATTTCTTCTCACATAATCCTCTCCCCAAAGGGGAAAACACGTTAATCGTCACGAATGGCGGTGGCATTGGTGTGCTTGCCGCCGATGCCTGCGAAAAATACGGAGTGCACCTCTATGATAACCCTAAAGTCCTCAGAGAGGCGTTTTCTACCATAGTTCCTCCTTACGGTTCCACAAAAAACCCCATTGACTTGACTGCAGAAGCAAAATCTAAAGACTACGACGCCGCATTTGAAAAAGGAAAAAGCCTCGAAGAAATTCATGCCATTATAGGACTTTATTGTGAAACTGCTGTTTTCGACAAAGAGAATCTCGCAGATATGATTCTATCCAATGTTACACAAACTAGATCAGCGGGAAAACCTATGACTTTCGCCTTACTGGGAGGAGAAAGTACGGCACGCGACATCAGCACCTTAAAAAGAAGAGGGATTGCGGTTTATGACGATGCGTACGAAGCTGTAGCACCCCTTGGAGCGATGTTCTCCTATTGTCGCCATCGTGGTGATCCACCTGGTACAGATGACATAAAAGAAATAGATGTTAAAGCTATAGAAAATTTATGTTTCGATGCAAACAAAAGAAAAGGTTCATTACTTTTACCGGTAGAATCCCGGGAAATTATGAACATAGTGGGCATAGACATCCCTCAGAGTTTCGTTGCCCGGAACATCGAGGAAGCCGTAAAATACGCCGATTTGATAGGTTATCCTGTTGTTTTAAAAGTTATATCCCGCGACATCATTCACAAAAGTGATGTAGGAGGCGTTGCCCTCGACCTGCAGAATGCTCAAGAGGTAATAAATGGTTATGAAGCCATCATGAGAAACTGTCTGTATATAGAACCTCAGGCTATTATTGAAGGGATAGAGGTCACCAAGATGGTAAGGCAAGGCATCGAGATGATTGTGGGAGCTCGGAGGGATAAAATTTTTGGTCCAATAGTTATGTGTGGTCTGGGTGGTATCTATGTGGAAACAATACGGGACATTAGCTTCAGATCTTTTCCGGCAAATAAGAAAGAAATCATCCGCATGATAAGAGAGTTGAAGTCTTACCCTCTTTTGCTCGGTGTTCGCGGGGAAAAAACAAAGGATATAGACACATTAGTAGCTGTCTCTTATACACATCT